>CAMWKC010000181.1 GCA_947174735.1 uncultured Porphyromonadaceae bacterium | reverse complement strand
GATAACAAGCAGCGGGATTCTTATTTTCTATAACTATAATAGAGTAATGCTCTTATTCAGCTTTACCGGCGCTACCGAGCACAGCCTCGATTTTGTGCTTGTAGAGTTTCTCCATTTCATCGCGGGCCGGGCCAAGATACTTACGCGGGTCAAACTCAGCGGGCTTCTCATTGAATACTCTACGAACGGCTGCGGTCATAGCCAGACGGCTGTCAGAGTCGATATTAATCTTGCAAACGTCCATCTTAGCGGCTTTGCGGAGCTGTTCTTCAGGAATACCGATAGCATCAGGCAGCTTGCCACCGTTTTCATCGATAATCTTTACATACTCCTGAGGTACTGATGATGAGCCGTGAAGTACGATGGGGAAGTCAGGAAGCTTCTTCTCGACAGCTTCAAGTACATCGAATGCCAATGGAGGCGGAACGAGCAGACCTGTCTTGGGGTCACGTGTGCACTGTTCGGGAGTGAACTTATAAGCACCGTGAGAAGTACCGATTGAGATAGCAAGGCTATCGCAACCTGTGCGGGCTACGAATTCAATAACCTCTTCGGGGTTAGTGTAGGTGTGGTGGTCAGAAGAAACTTCGTCCTCAACTCCGGCCAGTACACCTAACTCAGCCTCTACAGTCACGTCAAACTGATGTGCATAGTCAACAACTTTCTTGGTGAGCTCTGCATTCTCATCGAAAGGTAGGTGGCTGCCGTCAATCATAACTGATGAGAAACCGTTGTCGATGCAGTCCTTGCAGGTCTCGAAAGTATCACCGTGGTCAAGGTGCAGTACGATCTGAGGGTGCTCCCAGCCTAAAGACTTGGCATACTCAACGGCACCCTGTGCCATGTAGCGCAGCAGGATAGGATTGGCATACTGACGCGCACCTTTAGATACCTGAAGAATAACAGGAGATTTGGTGTCGGCAGCAGCCTTGATGATAGCCTGAAGCTGCTCCATGTTGTTGAAGTTGAACGCGGGAATGGCATAACCGCCATGTACTGCCTTGGCAAACATCTCTTTTGTGTTGACCAGGCCGAGTGATTTGTAATCTACCATGATTTTTATATCTAAACTTATGGTTGAGGTTATAACGTAATAAGCGGAATTGGTAAAATGTCTGTACGAAATACAGTAGTTACTGATATTAGTTACCGTACTTACAGGATTTCCCTTTAAGTTGATGCAAAAATACAAAAAAAACCTAAAGGCACCAAACCGTTACTTCTCTAAAAGATAAACACACATAAGGGGCGTAGGGTTTTATAAATACTTGTGTAATGAAAGAAGTTTAATTCTTAGCACAAACTTTGCATAAGTGAGACGGTATGGTTAATTTTGTAGTCTGAACCTTTATGTCTGTGTGCGGTACGCTGGCGCCATGCTACAGGTTCAGTTAATTCTGAGCCAAGACAAGATTACATGAAAATATTTACATCTGAAAATATACGTCTTATCGATAGCGCTACCTGTGAGGCGCAGAATATAGAATCGTTTGACCTTATGGAGCGTGCAGCCCAGGCAGTAAGTTGTGAGCTGATATCGATGTTCCTTCCTGACCGTCGTATTGTAGTGATAGCCGGTCCGGGTAACAATGGCGGCGATGCCCTTACTGTGGCGCGTATGCTTATAGAGCAGGGCTACAAAAAGGTGGAAGTGTTTTTGTTTAATGTCAAGAAGAAACTGAGTCATGACTGCGAGAAGGCACGCAACCGTCTTTTGGAATTAGGTGAAGAAGTTCCCATAGACTTTACTGAAATACAGCGAGAGTTCACACCTCCGTATCTTAGTAAAAATGATGTTGTGGTCGATGGTCTGTTCGGCTCAGGTCTTAAACAACCTTTAGCAGGCGGTTTTGTCGCCGTAGCCCGTTATATCAATGAATCGGGCGCATACGTCATTTCGATAGATATGCCCTCCGGAATGTTCGGGGAGTGGAACGATAATGTCACACGGCGTGATATGGTACATGCCAATCTGACATTTACATTTCAGTTCCCCCGATTGTCTTTCTTCTTTGAGGAAAATTACAAGCAGGATGTACTCAGTGATTGGAAGCTTATAGATATTGATCTTGACAGGACCAAGATGAAGGAGCTTCAGACTGATTATATTTTTGTCGAAAGCCGTAATGTACGTCCTCTGCTGACATCGCGTAACAAGTTTTCCGGTAAACGTAACTTCGGCTCGGCCTTACTTATTGCCGGCAGTACAGGAATGATGGGTGCTGCGGTGATGTGCGCCCGTGCTACCCTCAGAAGCGGTGCCGGTCTGGTAACGGTACACAGTGCCCACCGTGGGCTGGAAATTGTGCAGACAGCTGTGCCTGAGGCTATGTTCGAACCTGATAAAGGCGAACATTTTATCATTGATATGACAGTACATCATGACCATCAGGTAGTGGCTATAGGACCCGGTATAGGCACACAGGACGCTACTATTGATGCTTTAGAAGTTCTGTTGAAAACTTCCAAGCAACGTTTGCTTCTTGACGCTGATGCTTTGAACTGTATCTCAAAACGTCCGGCTCTTCTGACTATGCTGCCGCCAAAGACTATAATTACTCCCCATGTGGGTGAGTTTGACCGACTTTTCGGTGAGCAGAAGAGTAGTGAGGCACGTTTGCGGAAAGCTATTGAAGTTGCTAAATATTATAATATTATAATAGTTCTTAAAGGTCACTATACTTCTACCATACGCCCGACAGGAAAAGTATATTTCAATTCCACAGGTAATCCGGGTATGGCAACCGCAGGAGCAGGTGATGTGCTTACAGGCGTGATAGCTGCTTTTCTTGCCCAAGGTCTTCTGCCTGAACAAGCCGCTACCTTAGGTGCCTATATACACGGTCTCGCCGGCGACCTTGCTGTGGCAGAGACTGGTGAATATGGTCTGATGGCATCTGATATAGCGAATAATATAGGTGTGGCTATACGTCACATAATAGAACGTAAATCCATACCTTCCGAAGAAGTGATCAATATAAACTGACCAAGTACATGACCATGACCCTGAAAAGAATAATTCTGGGCGCTGCCTTTACAATAGCCGGACTTTCGGCTATGGCACCGCAGTCTATAGCTCAGCAGACACGTCTGCTGACAGCCGAGAAGCATAATGAGTATGGCCTTGTCTATTCGCTACCCCTCACTGCTTTGCGTATAGAGGTAGAGGCTCGCCATGAAAGTCGTAAGGCCGGTCCTTACTGGCAGTATGCCAAGAAGTATATAGGTACCGATCGTGCCGTGACTCATGATTCCGAATCATGGACCATAACTCGTGTGAGGGTGACTCCATACGGTGTGTCTGATAACAGCCGACAGTATCTGATGCAGCTTAAACCCGGAGCTACTACTTATATAGGTGTAGGTGATGACGGAATGCTGCTAAGTATAAACCGTCGGCCTGAACCTGTAAAATTATCGGCTGCCCCGGTAAGTAATGATGAGAAAACTGACCGTATAACTCCGGGAGAATATCTACAATATGTAGATGAGGATTTTATTGCTTCTCAGTCGAGTGCGAAACAGGCACGTATGCTTGCAGAGAACCTTATGGAGATACGTGATGCCAAAGTATCACTGACACGCGGCACAGCTGACTCTATGCCTACCGACGGCCGTCAGCTCGAACTGATGCTTAATTCATTAGCTCATCAGGAAGCAGCCATGACTTCGGCTTTTCTCGGTATTACCGATAGCGAGACAGTGACGCGGACTTATACATTTATACCTGAAGAAGAGGGTAATTCGGTACTGTTCCGTCTGAGTGATTTTGCAGGTTTTGTAGAACCTGATGATTATTCTGGTGCAGCTGTACGTGTCAATGTCAAAATCACAGATGCAGCACAGCTACCTGTTGATGCCAAGGGTGAGACAAAGAAAATACCTAAAGATGCCGTTATGTATTGTGTACCGGGCTCGGCACAGGTCACATTGACGCTGGATGATACTGTCCTGTATGATGCTGAACTGGATTTTGCCCAGTTCGGTATGGAGTTCGGACTTAATCCCGCTTTATTTACAGATAAAAAAAGTCCTTCGTACGCTATCTTTGACCCTGCCACCGGTGCTTTGAGTGAGATAGGAGTAACACGTGAAGAAGATATTCCCTGAATATGAATAGTCCTCAGACCAATCCTGGAAGTCGTGTAGCTCTTACGCTTACACAACTGACACAGGTAATCGGGAATTCAGTACGCCTTAATCCATCATTACAAGGAGCCTGGGTAACTGCTGAATTGAGTGATGTGCGCGTAAACGGCGGCCATTGTTACATGGAATTGATAGAGAAAAACTCTGTCGGAAGTACAGTAGCCAAACTGCGTGCTACTGTATGGGCTAACCAGTTCCGTATGATACAGACTAAGTTTGCGGCTGCTACCGGACGTCAGATAGGAAGCGGTATAAAGGTGCTCCTTTACGGCAGTACGACTCACCATTCGGTATATGGTCTGTCATTTTCGGTCACAGACATTGATCCGGCCTATACTTTGGGCGATATGGAGCGTCTGAGGCGAGAAATACTTGAACGTCTGCATTATGAAGGCATCCTTGAACGCAACAAACAATTGTCTATGCCTTGGGCGCCACAGCGAATTGCTGTAATATCGGCAGCCGGTGCAGCAGGTTACGGAGATTTTCTCAATCAGCTTGGTGCTAATCAGGAAGGTTTTGTATTTTATCCTTTTCTATTCGGTGCCGTGATGCAGGGTAATCGTACGGCAAGCTCGGTTATTGAGGCTCTTGAGCTTATAGAACACACCGTTGACCTTTGGGACTGTGTGGTTATAATACGAGGCGGGGGTGCTACTACGGATCTTAATGGCTTTGATAATTACGAGTTGGCACGACGTGTGGCGTTGTGTCCGTTGCCTGTGGTTGTCGGAATAGGCCACGAACGTGACCGTACGGTACTTGATGAGATAGCGCATACACGTTGCAAGACACCTACAGCTGTCGCCGCCTATCTTGTTGATTCGTTACGCCAGAGTTATAACCGGGCCGCACAGTGTGTTGATTACATTATCAGGCAGGGCGGGGCGGTGACTAATGGCGAGCGTCTACGTCTGCATAATACAGAAAGTATGTTACCGGCGGCTGTCGGACATTGTCTGGATGCAGCACGCAATCATCTCAGCCTTTTGGCTACCCGTCTT
>CAMWKC010000180.1 GCA_947174735.1 uncultured Porphyromonadaceae bacterium | reverse complement strand
AATCTACGAATTGCCGATCCGAACAAAACGGTGATATATCACGAGACAGATTAAATCGTAATGCCCAACTCAAACGAAAATAAAGAATCAGTTGTTAAGTGCAGGAACTGCGGCTGTTCCTGCACTTCTAACTTTTGCCCTGACTGCGGCCAGTCTGTCAAGGAGAAAAGACTCGAAAACAGGACTTTTTTTATAGGTCTTATATCAGGACTATCGCGTATTAACCGAGGTTTCGTATCTACTGCGTGGCAACTTCTCGTGCATCCGTGGAAAGTGATTCGTGACTACATACAATGCCGCCGGATTCGCTATACACCCCCTATTACCATACTTATACTGGTATGCTTTATCAACACAGTGGTCTTAGGAATTATATCGCCTGACTCCCAACCTGTTGTTTCAGATATAGACAGTAATCAGATACCGTTCATATCCAAAGTGGGATTATATATTACTAATCTCTTAATGAATAATCCCATAGCACACAATCTGACCATATACATACCGGCTCTGCTGGCCATACCGATAGTATATGGAAAGGCTGGAGCCGGAAGATATAATTTAGCTGAATATATCACGGCAATGATATACATGGCCACCGCTTTCTTGCTTTTCAGTATTATCCTGAGTCCACTCTCTATAGTATCGGAATCTTGGTACTCCGGCTTAGAAACTGCTTACTCCGTTATTATTTCCTCTATATCTATGTATAAGGCCTTCCCTATGGCCTCTGCGAAAAGACGTATAGGCTGTTTTATCCTATATCTGGTTGTTACAGCCTTAATCTATTTACTATTCCTTCTCCTGTTCGGACTAATAATGAAGTTAGGTATGAACTCTATCTGAAGACATATCGGAGATTTTGGGTTGTAATACCGTAATTGAAGGTATAAAGGGATATAATCTTTTCACTAATTTTGCAGGCAGTAAATTCTGTAGTGTAATCAATAAAAACTATCTATGATGAGAAAAATACTATCGATTCTAATGGTTGTAGGCATGATTGTATTCACAGCTTGTGCCACTGATAATAAAAAGGAATCGGCCGAAACTAAAAATGAATCGGCTGTTCTCGTAGCTTACTTCTCGGCCCAAGGACATACTAAAGCGTTAGCTGAAAAAGTTGCAGCCGTGACCGGAGGTGAATTGTTTGAGATTGTACCGGTACAGCCATATACGGAAGAAGACCTTGACGGCTGGAACGAAAGCGCCCGAGGTACACGCGAATCAAAAGACCGTAGCACACGTCCGGAAGTAAAAAACCGCGTCGATAACTTTGAGAAGTACGATACCGTCTATTTAGGTTTCCCGATTTGGTGGTATACCGCACCGACTATCATCAATACTTTTCTTGAAACCTACAATACTGAAGGTAAAGTCATTATACCATTTGCCACATCGGGCGGAAGTGAAATTGGCGAAACGGAGAAAGACCTCCGTGTGTCAGCTCCTAAGGCAACCTTCCGACCCGGCAAAGTGCTCAATAATGCTACTGAACAACAGGTGAAAGAGTGGGTAAATGAAAATTAAATATTTCATATCTCTTCTGATTATTATGACAAGTATTGTCACACAAGCTCAGAAGCTGGAAATGCAGCCTGACGGAATAGTAAGACTTTCAAAAATAGAAGTCTATCCGGAATATCTTGAGGAATATCTGCAATATGCTCTTGAGGTTGGTGAAGTTTCATTGCAAACAGAGCCGGGTGTACTTACAATGTATCCCGTTGCTGATAAGGATAACCCTTGCCACATTACTATCCTTGAAACATACGCAAGTGAAGAAGCCTACAAAAATCATATAGCTTCACACCATTTTCAAAAATACAAGCAGGGCACCCTTCACATGGTAAAAACACTTATTCTGACCGATGTAATACCCTTGAATCCTGTCAATCAGCTGATTAATATAATTTTAATATAATTAAGGTGAAAGAGAATTAATATCTTGGAGGCCCTGTTACTGCGAGAGGCAGCAGACAGGGCCTTAATATTTACAGTAATTATGGTAATTTTATACTGAAAAAAGGTACTTCCTAACGGAGCATAAAAGTGTTATAATTATGAATGAAGTTATCAGTAGAAAATTTAAATAAACTCTGAATAGAAAATGGAATTATCAAAAATAAAATCGCCAGCCGATTTTCGTAGTCTGAACATTGATGAACTGAAAGACCTTTGCGATCAGTTACGTAAGACATTTCTTATAAAACTCTCTAATCATGGAGGCCATGTCGGTCCGAATCTCGGTCTTGTAGAAGCAACCGTAGCATTACATTATGTTTTTGATACGCCGAAGGATAAAATAGTCTACGACGTTTCTCACCAGACATATATACATAAAATGCTGACCGGACGTATCGAAGCGTTTCTTGACCCTTCGAAATATGATGAAGTCACCGGTTATACGAATCCGAAAGAATCAGAATATGATCTCTTTACGATAGGTCATACCTCAACAGCAGTTAGTCTGGCAAGCGGTCTGGCTAAAGGACGTGATCTGCAAGGACAAAACTATAATGTAATAGCTCTTGTAGGTGATGGCTCGTTAAGTGGTGGAGAAGCTTTCGAAGGACTCGATGAAGGTGCTACACTCAATTCAAATTTCATCGTAGTCGTCAACGATAATAATATGGCAATTGCTGAAAATCACGGTGGTTTATACGGTAATCTTGCCCTGTTACGCCAAACCGACGGTAAAGCCGAAAATAATTACTTCAAAACACTCGGTTATGATTATATCTACGTAGGTGACGGTAATGATGTCGTTGCTCTGATTGAAGCCTTCCGCAAAGTCAAAAATACAGATCATCCGGTAGTAGTACATATTCATACTGACAAGGGACACGGTTATCAACCCGCTGAAGAACATAAAGAGGCTTTCCACTTTTCCGGTCCGTTCGATCTCGAAAGCGGTCATCTTAAATTTGAGGATAATAGTGAAAGTTACGACGAAATCTTCGCACAGGAGATGTTAGCTGAAATGAAAGCTGATCCTAAGGTGTGTGTTCTGACTGCTGCCACGCCGGGAGTATTAGGTTTTGATCCGGAACGTAGAAAAGAAGCCGGCCGACAGTTTATTGATGTAGGTATTGCCGAACAGGAAGCTGCTGCCATGGCCTCAGGTATAGCTGCAGCCGGCGGATGTCCCTGTTTCGGAGTAGTCAGCTCATTTATACAACGTGCATACGACCAGCTTTCACAGGATATTTCAATCAACGGTACACCTGTTGTGCTTAATATCTTCTATGGTACAGCACTGGGTATGAATGATGTTACACATCTTGGATGGTTCGATATTGCTCTTATCTCCAATATACCTGGCTGGGTATTCCTTGCACCGACCAATGTTGAGGAATATCTTTCTATGCAGCGTTGGGCAATGGCACAAACCGAATATCCTGTAGCTATAAGGATTCCAGGTGGTGAAGTGCGTCACGCCGAAGGCAGTGTACAAACTGACTGGTCAGATCTCAACAAATTCAGTATCGAACATAAGGGTAGCGAAGTCGCTATTATCGGCGCAGGCACTTTCTTTCCACTCGCCTGCCAAGTTGCCGGCCTTCTCTCAAAAGAGGGTATTGAAGCTACTGTAATCAATCCTCGCTACCTGAGCGGACTCGATACCGATATGCTTGACAGTCTGAAGAAAGACCACCGTCTTGTTATCACTATTGAGGACGGCATCCTTGATGGTGGCTTCGGTGAGAAGATTGCTCGTTACTACGGTACCAGCAATATGAAAGTAGCCAACTATGGTCTGGCCAAGAAATTCGCTGACCGCTATAACTACAATCAGTTGCTGACTGCCAATCGCCTTACCGCTTCTCAGATAACTGAGGATGCCATCAGCCTTCTGAAGTAAATCTATATCATATTGATAATAGCGGAGCTTATCTGAGAACTTAAATAAGTTCTCAGATAAGCTCCGCTATTATCAATTACTACTTGTAAGAGCTTCCAGACTACTGTCTCACCCAGGTACTATCCTGAGCTATTATTTTCAATTTACATTTATTTTTCTTGATTACTAATTATTTTGTTTCTTCAAATTTATCTATTCCTTTCCATATATTCGAGTAAGATGCACCAAGATGGCTAAAAGTCTTTGCTCTATATAGGCTATTTTCATTTTATCTTCTTCAAGAAGTAATAACAACCAATTTTCTTGTTTGAGATAATTTCTGAGCAATCCCTCATAGTGTGTAGTCAATAAAAGCTGACTCTCAAAAGATTCAAGAAGAAACTGCCGTAGAATATACTCCATAAGATCCGGATGTAAAGAAGCATCTAAATTTATTTGTATAAGACTACTATAATCTTTTCTTGTAAACGACCTTTATATAAATTTCAGACTTCAACACAGCGGAAGCATGACAATTTTTTGTGCAATAGAAAGGATTTAATTAATTTTGTCGCTGTTTTTGAAATTAATGTAATTTTATTTGAGAAGGATATATCTTACAAAATTAAAGTTGATTTGACCTAAATAATCTGATCTGTTTAGATCGAAAGACAGCATTGAGACTTTGAGATTAAGGTATAACAATAAAAAACACTTATATTCAAAATAATGACCTAACAGCTAAAATTCTAAATATACAATAAGCAGTAAATATATGATTAAAACTAAAGAAATTAAAAGAAAGCGGTTATCAGTTACGATGACTGCCAGATTGATTGTATACCTATTATTATTTGTATTCACCGGATGCACTGATACCTCCGGATTAGAAGATGATATACGTAATCTCAATAATCGTGTCGATAATCTGGAAAGTGCTGTTAATTCCTTACAAGCCGCCATGAATGCAGGGAAATTAGTCAAGTCCGTTTCTTCTGACGAAGAAGGGTGGACTGTTACTTTCTCTGATAATACTTCTATCTATATTATAAGTCGTGAAGGTCTAAAGTCAGCAGTTCCACGTCTATCTATTGATGAAACCGGTTACTGGATGGTATCCTACGACGGAAACTCATACATTTATCTGCTTGATAATTCAGGAAATCGAGTTCAGTCTACTGGCAAAGATGGTCTTGACGGTAAAGACGGACAAGATGGCAAAGACGGTCTTGACGGTAAAGACGGACAAGATGGCAAAGACGGTCTTGACGGTAAAGACGGACAAGATGGCAAAGACGGTCTTGACGGTAAAGACG
>CAMWKC010000179.1 GCA_947174735.1 uncultured Porphyromonadaceae bacterium | reverse complement strand
TTCCAAACAGGCTTGGAGTTTACTACTGTTACTAGATAATGAACGTTCTTTTATAGTTAAAAGGCTAAGCCGGGATAAATGTTTTGGCAGCTCAGAAATAATGGCTAACTTTGCTGACTAAACCAAAAAGACGTTTCTCTCTCCGTCAGACTGGCAGTGAATCATGAAATCGTCAGAACGATAAAAACATCAAAAATATAATCAAAAATGGTCATACAACGTTGGCAATCAGTACTGTTGCTTATAGCCACAGTTGCTATGTGTTGCTTCACTTTCATGTCATTAGGACAGGTTCAAACTCCGGAGTACACACTTAACTTCACTACACTCGGTTATACCTATGAAGGTGTAGCGACTGATGGCGGTGTATCCGGATATTATGAGCATACGGGTTTTCTATTTGTCCTGTCGCTGGTGGCAACCTTACTACCTCTGGTAAGTATTTTTATGTTTAAACGTTTGTCGTTACAGGTTAGAATGTGTGTAGTAGCAATACTGGTATTGCTGGGTACCGGTGCTTATTGTGGTGTGTCAGGATATACAGCCGTGCCTGATGCAGCGGTAAGCTGGTCTTCGGTTATTATAGGTGTACCAGTGGCGTTATGTGCTGAACTTATGGCTATAAAATATATACGCCGTGATGCCAATCTATTGAGGGCTGTAGACCGAATAAGGTGATAGGTACAGCTTGGAAAGTCTGTGATAGTTCACTTTCAGATAAAATGTGACGATTAACAAAATGGTATGAATATATATAGAAAGTCGTAAAAACTTACTATATTTGCACAACTAAAGCATAGAGTCCCCACACAGATATAAGGGACCAGACAACGATAATGGCAAAAGAACTAAAGAACTTTACAAAAAGGAGCGATAACTACTCTCAGTGGTATAATGAGCTGGTTGTTAAAGCTGATTTGGCTGAACAATCGGCAGTGCGCGGCTGTATGGTCATAAAACCATACGGTTATGCGATATGGGAGAAGATGCAGCGTACACTTGATGATATGTTCAAGGCCACAGGCCATCAGAACGCATATTTCCCCCTTCTGATTCCCAAGTCTTTTCTGAGTCGTGAAGCTGACCATGTGGAGGGCTTCGCTAAAGAGTGTGCCGTAGTGACTCACTATCGTCTTAAGAATGATCCTGACGGTAACGGTGTCGTTGTAGATCCGGCCGCTCGTCTTGAGGAAGAACTTATCATCCGTCCGACTTCAGAAACCATAATCTGGAATACCTACCGCAACTGGATACATTCTTACCGTGATCTTCCTATTTTGGTCAATCAGTGGGCTAATGTATTCCGTTGGGAAATGCGTACCCGTATGTTCCTACGTAAAGCAGAGTTTTTATGGCAGGAAGGTCATACAGCCCATGCCACAAAGGAAGAGGCCGAAGAAGAAGCAATCCGAATGTTGAATGTGTATGGAGACTTTGCGGAGAATTATATGGCTGTACCGGTAGTGAAAGGTGTGAAATCTGCCAATGAACGTTTCGCAGGAGCTCTTGATACATTTACTATTGAAGCTATGATGCAGGATGGCAAAGCTCTGCAATCAGGCACTTCGCATTTCTTAGGCCAAAATTTTGCAAAGGCTTTTGATGTGACGTTCATGAACAAAGATAACAAACCTGAGTATGTATGGGCTACTTCGTGGGGAGTATCAACCCGCCTGATGGGTGCTCTTATAATGACTCACAGTGATGACAACGGTTTGGTACTGCCTCCTCGTCTGGCTCCTATTCAGGTTGTTATAATTCCTATATATAAAGATACTGACGGACTTAAGGCTGTTTCGGAAAGAGTTGCACCGATTGTTGAGGGTTTACGTGCCAAAGGTATCAGTGTAAAGTATGATGATGCTGATAATAAGCGTCCGGGCTTCAAGTTTGCTGATTATGAAGTAAAGGGTGTTCCTGTACGTCTTGCCATAGGTCAGCGAGATCTTGAAAACGGTACAGCCGAACTGATGCGCCGTGATACCCTGGAAAAGGAAACCGTATCACTTGACGGTATCGTAGAGCATATCGAGAAGGAACTTGAGGATATTCAAAAGAATCTGTTTGAACGAGCCCGTATTTACCGTGATCAAATGACAACCACAGTAGATAGTTATGAGGAATTCAAACAAAAAATAGAAGAAGGAGGCTTTATCTTAGCTCATTGGGATGGTACTCCTGAGACAGAAGAACGTATCAAAGAGGAAACTAAAGCTACAATACGTTGCATACCATTTGAGGGCGATAAGACACCTGGAAAATGTATGGTTACAGGTAAACCGTCGGCCCAACGTGTAGTATTCGCACGTTCTTATTGAGAAACTAAAATTAATGAGGCTGTTGCAAAACTCGATGACATAATATTTGTAAGGATATATAGGTAATATGTTAAGTTGATAATCAATTACTTATTTAAACATGCCAAAGGCATGTCCCTACAAAGAGGATATTTTGCAACAGCCTCAGCCTTCAATATATCTATATAAATATAGCCTCAGCGCATACACAGTGTATGTCGAGAACAAAATAATATTGTCTACAGCGCCATGAAATATTATCCCTGTACACTGGCCCTTCTGTTTATGGGCACTGTAACGGTCGGTCAGGCCGCTCCTCTCACTGTAGAGGATTACTGTGATGTAAAAATATCTGCTCCGGTAAGCATCAAGGAAATGCGTCCGCTGGCAGACGGACTGACCTATGCCGCTATCAGTGATGATGGACGTTCAATAGATGTGTATAGCTATAAATCAGGTAAAAAAGTCAATACTCTTTTCAGTGTCGATGCCATAAAAGGAGATGTCAAAATAGATAGTTTTGAAGGTTATGTACTTAGTGACAACGAGCGTAAGATATTGCTGTGGAATAACAGTGAGGCTATATACCGTCACTCGTTCACGGCTGACTATTATGTATACGACATAATGCGTGGCACTATGGCACGTGTGTCGGAAAAAGAAGGCTTAAGATGTGCCACTATGTCACACGATGGGCGTATGGTGGCTTATGTATATGATAATAATATATACATATCCAATCTGGACTATCAGACTGACCGGCCTATAACAGAGGACGGAGTGAAAAACGAGATAATCAACGGCGCACCGGATTGGGCTTATGAGGAAGAGTTCGGTATAGAGAATACAATACGCTGGAGTACCGATGACAGCATATTGGCTTATATAAGATTTGACGAACGAAAAGTGCCCGTATATTCTTTTGATGATTACAGAAGCTATTGTGATAATGATCCTTTAGGTGACCCATATCCGGAAGCCTTTAGATATAAGTATCCTTTACCGGGATATCCAAATTCAAAAGTATCTGTGCATGCTTACGAATTAGATAACCGTGTCACAAAGACGATGGATCTAAAACTGGATGAGAATGATTATGTTCCTTCAATGGAATTTGGAGGGGAGGGTACACAGCTTATGGTTATGGTCCTGAATCGTGATCAGAATCATTTGGTACTTAACAGTGTCAATCCTAAGTCAACTGTAGCACGTGCGATACTTAAAGAAAATAGTGAGGCCTGGCTTAATCCGACCGCTTACCAGATGGCAGATTACGGTCCTTCGAGTTTTGTAATCGGCAGTGAGCGCAGCGGGTATCTGCATCTGTATGAATATGACTATTCAGGAAATCTAAAACGTCAGATTACCAACGGCTCATATAATGTAACCGCTTATTACGGCACAGATAAACGTAACGGCACAGTATATGCACAGACAACCTGTAAGGGTGCTATAAACCGTAATGTTGTAAAGGTGGACCGTAGCGGGAAAATGACGGTCCTGAACAATCAGGAAGGTACAGAGAGTGCTTCATTCAGCAAAAGTTTTGATTATTTTGTACGTACTTATAGCAGTACGACTGTTCCGCCTCAATATACTATATGTAATTCATCGGGGACTATGGTTGCAGAGGTGGAAATGAATCGAGAGTATGCTATGAAGTATGCTCAGGCGCCTAAAATGGAGTTTCTGACTGTTCCGAATGCGGAAGGTAAAGAAATGAATGCTTATATTATAAAACCTGCCGATTTTGACAGTTCGAAGAAATATAAACTTCTTATGTACCAATATAATGGACCGGGTTCGCAGGAGGTCCTGAACCGTTGGCGTATGGAAGGTATATTCTATTTGGCTTCAGAAGGTTATATAGTAGCCTGCGTTGACGGGCGTGGCACTGGAAATCGTGACCGAGCATGGGCTACCGCTGTCTATAAACGTCTGGGTCAATACGAGACGGCTGATCAGATAGCCGGTGCGAAGTATTTTTGTAATCTGCCCTATATAGATGCATCTAAGGCAGCTTGTTTCGGCTGGAGTTATGGTGGTTATATGACCCTTATGGAATTGTCAGATACATCTAATCCTTTTAAGGCCGGTGTAGCTATGGCACCTGTCACTGATTGGCGTTATTATGATTCAATTTATACAGAGCGTTACATGCAGACACCTCAACAGAATGAATCAGGCTACAGCCAGGGCTCCGCTCTGAACAGAACTCATAATATGCAGCGTAAGCTTCTTATAATGTCAGGTACAAGTGACGATAACGTGCATTTTTATAATACATTGAAATATACCTCTAAACTTAATTCAGAGGGAACATTATTCGATATGATGGCTTATACAGGTTTTGAACATAGTCTCAGAATGTGTAATGCCCGTACTATGCTTTTCAGAAAAGTACTTCAATTCCTTAATACTAATTTATGAGTAGTAGAGAAAAGCATAAAAAGAAAAAATTGATTCTATCCACTATACAGGATAACTACTAATGCTAAACGTCAAATGGATGATTTAAGGAAGGTTAGCAGCCTACAGCTATATGAATTCTGGAAGAATCTCTCAATAGGGCTTCTGATGGTCATCGCCATGTTGACTTTCTCGCAGCTTCTTCCGTTCTATCTATCGCCGGTTCTGTCATTAGGAAGCGCTGCGATATTGTCAACTTTGCTGTATAACAACAGACAGAAAAAAACGGCATCGTGTACCTTACCCATATATGCTCTGTTTTTCTGTTTTATTTCGTTTTCGTTTGTCACCATCATCCTGAATGTTCTGTATGCATGGGGTCTTCTGTCGATGCCTATGGAATTTATTTTCTTCAATGATCCTTATATACCTGTCGCTTATAGAGATCTCCGAGC
>CAMWKC010000178.1 GCA_947174735.1 uncultured Porphyromonadaceae bacterium | reverse complement strand
CATAAGACTAAGTTATTCTTTCTAAAATCGAAATAATAAAATTTTTTTGTAACTTTGCTGACATCTTGACAACCAAACGTATGCCGACCCGATTAGGCGCTCTGTCGGTGATACATCATGAAACAGAATACCAAACATAAGTTCGACATGAAACATTTACCAGTTTATTTCCTGATTCTGATAGGAATATTGTTTTCCAGTATTCAGACCGAGGCTCAGTTGTTAGAGAAGGCTGAAGAATTTATCCGTACTGCTTTCAATGAAGCTCGTTCCGATTCTCTTCCGGACGAAGCACTGACTGCCGAAGAACGGTACAGACAGGATTCCGCACGTCTGCAGGAGATGACACGTCAGTTACAGGAGATGCAAATGAATGAGGTGCTTCTCCGTACTGAGCTTGCGAATGTCCGTAGTCAGAATCATACAGCCGATTCTCTTAAACTGGCTGAACAGCTTCATTACATAGATTCTCTGCGCCTGATAACTCCGGGTGTACCCGTGCTTGTAGATGGCGATACGCTGTTTACGCTTTATGCCGACAGGGGAGGGTATTCTGCTGCTGACCGTGCCGAAATGCTTAACGAGATCCTTGTGAAAATAGGCAGGAGCCTACAGCGTGACACCGTCTATACCTTGGAAAACGGTGACTATATAGACATAATGTACGGTAAAAAAGTACTTGTCACTATCACGGATAAAGATGCTCTCTGGCAAGGCACATCGCGGCATGAACTGGCCGAACAGTACAAACCTATACTTGCTGACAAAATCGACCACCTGCAGAATCATTATGGCTTCTGGCAGATAGTCAAGCGGACAGTACTGTTCATACTTGTATTAGTGGCACAGTATGCGCTGTTTAAACTGACAAACTATCTGTTCCGCAAATTACGCCGGCGTATCATACGTTTCAAACAGCAACGTCTGAAACCGGTTATCATACGTGATTATGAGCTGCTTAATACACGTCAGCTCGGTCGGATACTGATATTCTTTAGCAATATCTTTCGTTATCTTATTCTGCTGGTACAGCTGACTTTCAGTGTGCCGATGCTGTTTGCTATTTTCCCACAGACCGAAAAACTGGCTCTGACTATATTCCTCTATATCATCAATCCTATTAAGATGGTGGCAAGGTCGGTTGTGGAATATATACCGAATCTGTTTATCATTCTGGTAATATGGTACTGTATCAAGTATATTATAAAAGGTCTCAAATATATTGCCAGTGAGATTGAAAATGAGAAACTTAAGATTTCCGGTTTCTATCCTGACTGGGCACAGCCGACATTCAATATCATACGCTTTCTGCTGTATGCCTTCATGATAGCGATGATTTATCCCTATCTGCCGGGTGCCGATTCGGGCGTATTCCAGGGAATTTCTGTGTTCGTCGGTCTTATTATCTCGCTCGGCTCCAGCACTGTTATCGGCAATATCATCGCAGGTCTTGTAATCACTTATATGCGTCCGTTCAAAATCGGTGACCGTATCAAGCTCAATGATACTACAGGTAATGTGATGGAAAAGACTCCGTTTGTAACCCGTCTGCGTACGCCCAAGAACGAAGTCGTGACGATTCCGAATTCATTTATCATGTCGTCGCATACAGTCAACTATAGTGCTTCGGCACGTCAGTTCGGACTGATTATCCACACTACAGTCACTATCGGTTATGACGCTCCGTGGCGACAGATACACCAGTTGCTGATTAATGCTGCACGCAGTACACCCGGTGTTCTCGAACACCCGAAGCCGTTTGTTCTGGAAACTGAATTGCAGGACTATTATCCCTGTTATCAGATTAACGCCTACATTAAAGACGTAGACCATCTGGCCCAGATATACTCCGATCTGCATCAGAACATTCAGGACTTCTTCAATGAAGCAGGTGTGGAAATTATGTCGCCGCACTATTTCGCCGGACGTGACGGCAATGCCAGTACAATACCGGCCGACTATCTGAAACAGTAATCTATATAAAATTGAAGTAACATAATTTAGACTAAGTTCCCGATATACTTATAATTAGCATATCGGGAGCTTTGTTATAGTTTGTTATAACAGCAAAGAGATTCCGGAAAAAGAAGATTTTGAGTAATATAAATAATACTATTGATGAGAAGTGGGTGAAGAAATACTAAAATCTCAGAAAAATAATTAACTTTGCATTTAAGTAACGTCAACCATCTGATTACGGCTGAAAAATAGAATAACAACTTGTGAAATTACAATAAAACTTGAATAAAATTAATGTCCTAAGTAGGCGTTACAAGACTTAGTCGCTTTCAGATGCTACTTAGAAGTTGTAGTTCGTATCTCATGAAATCTTTTGCAGAATATAAACAAGATGCACCTAATTGGATAACGATGGCAGACGGTGAATTCTATCCAGATATTTTAGCTTATGCCTGTGAGTTATATAAACCTGTGCTTATTTTATTTGGACAGTTACTTCGTACATCTGAATCATCTGAAGTATTAATACGACAGATTTCTGAAGTTCGACAGCAATGGATGAGAATCCAGTTATGCCGTATATTTAGAAAATACGTTAGTCCGCAGACTCCTGTTGAGATGTTAAAAAAGAAATCTCTTACGTCTATGATTTGTGAGCAATATGGTAGATATTTTAGAAAAATCAACTTAGTTCAAGCTGTTTTTGACTCTCGACCTATGCCTGATGAAGCATTATGTGCTGTTCTTTGGGAATACAAGGCCAGAGGACAGAAAGGATATGATCTTACTGAAAAGTTCTTTAACTTGTTTCGAAGAGAGTTCCCAAAATATACTATAGAAGGTCCGGAAAGATCTGGTATAGATATACAATTAAGATCTGTTTTTCCTGATTATCCTAATGATTCGCGTCCGGTCGATTTTTTAATCAGAAATCAAGATGGAATCGTTTGTGCTGTGGGTTTAGCCCGGTATGATGGAGATCGCGGTGGGGCACAGGAAGATGACCGAACAGGAGGATATGTGAATTGTGCAAAGGAAATTATTGACTACGCAAAGAAAGCGAATATATTTCTTAAAGTGATCTTTATTAACGACGGACCTGGTTTATTACTTGGGTCAATGTGGAATGATTATTCTAAACTAGAGAGTATAGACGCGGAATGTATAAGAGTCATAACTTTGCGTATGTTAAGTGAGCGTATAAATAATAACTGGTTAGAAGGAAAGTAATGGCTGTCGGAACTTCGTCTTATAAAAATACTCATGGTCTAATGGAAATTTCTCGTTTTTCTAATTGTAAACTAATTAAAATGTTTGGAAAAGCGCGTAATCACATTAAACGTCTGTATCATGCTGATAACTTAATAGTTCTTCAGAATCTTCTTCATGATTCTTCTGTAAAGGGTCATGTTAAATTGATATATATAGACCCTCCCTATAATACCGGTGGTGACTTTGAGAATCGTAATCAGGAGTTTGCATATTCTGATAAGTTTTCAAATGAAGAATATCTTTCTTTTATGAAAGAGAGGCTTATAATTATTCGGGAACTTCTATCAGATGATGGATCTATATATGTCCATCTTGATAGTAAAATGGTATTCCATGTAAAATTACTTATGGACGAAATTTTTGGTTCCAATAATTTTCGTGGAATGATAACTCGGAAGAAATGCAAGTCGAAAAATTATACTAAAAAAACATTTGGCAATATTTCTGATTATATTCTCTTTTATTCTAAATCAGATAATCCGATATGGAATAAACCTTACGATGCATGGACATCTGAGAAGGAGAAAAAAGAGTATCCGTTTATTGAGCCTGAAACAGGAAGACGATATAAGAGGGTTCCGATTCATGCACCAGGTACTCGAAATGGAGCAACTGGATCTGAATGGAGAGGTATGATGCCGCCTCCGGGAAAACATTGGCAATATACACCCGATAGACTTGATGAAATGGATGCTAATAATGAAATTTATTGGTCATCAACTGGTAACCCGCGTAGAAAGATATATCTTGATCAAAGCAAAGGTATCCCCGTTCAAGATATTTGGTTGGATTTCTTAGACATAAATAATCAGAATTCTTTTCAAACGGGCTACCCGACTGAAAAGAATTTAGATATGCTCAAACTTATAATTGAAGCTTCTTCCAATCCCGGAGACTTGGTCTTAGACTGTTTTGCAGGTTCCGGTACTACACTTATTGCGGCCGAGCAATTGGGCAGAGATTGGATTGGAGTGGATATTGGAGATGTTGCGATTTCTACTATCATTAATAGATTGGCTAATGGTAGTAAGCGTTTGTCTGAACTCCCTGTTAATCCCAAAAGTAGAACTGAGTTAAAAATTGAACGGTCTCTGTTTGATGATTTAGATTCTGATAATACTAATGAAGAAGATAAGGTAGAATCATCTATCAATTATGATTTTTTTGAAGTTAAAAATAGTACTGTAGATTAATGTATTTTACTGAAAGGTCAAAGTCTCTTGAGGAAATGACACTGGAGGAACTGTGGGAGTTGTTTCCGATAATGCTGACTCCTCATCAGCCTCAGTGGAGGCAGTGGGCAGAAGAAGAAATCAGAAGTCTGACAGTAATGCTGACCGCTTATGAGCCTGTCATCAGCCATATAGGGAGTACTGCTGTACCTGCTATCTGGGCTAAGCCGATAATTGATATTTTAATAGAGATGCCTTCAGATGTTGATTGGAGTAAGCTTAGAATTATTATGGAGACCCATGACTATATATGTATGTCAGCTTCTGACAGCCGTATGAGTTTTAACAAAGGTTACACTCCGCAGGGTTTTGCGGAGCGAGTGTTTCATATTCATTTTCGTCGGCCGGGTGATAATGATGAAATTTATTTTCGCGACTATCTCATATCGCATCCGAATATAGCTAAAGAATACGAGACTCTGAAACTAAGTCTTCTCCCTAAATACAGACATAACAGAGATGGTTACACCGAAGCGAAGACAGAATTTGTGAAAAAGGTGATGGCGCTATGTAAGCACACAAAGTAACACATAATCTGTGAATAATAACAGAGAAATCAATGCTATTAATCGTATATTTAGTAGATGACTCTGTTAACGGTGAAGGGAATCACACAGAATGTACTCGCTACGCTCGTCGGGAATGTATTGGTCTGAAAAAGGTTGACTCAAAATAAGGAAAAATCTAATAAAAGTTGA
>CAMWKC010000177.1 GCA_947174735.1 uncultured Porphyromonadaceae bacterium | reverse complement strand
CTATACCCCTTATACCCCATGCCTTCACTTGTCCCCCGTCGTTACCTCCTCCCCTTTGTGCTTATCACCACCCTATTCTTTATGTGGGGTTTTGCACGCTCGGTGCTTGATGTCCTCAACAAGCACTTTCAGGAGGCTCTCGATATATCGCTGACTCGTTCCACTATGATTCAGGGCAGCACCTACGTAGCCTACGCCCTCATGGCTCTCCCCGCCGGTATTATCATCACCCGCTGGGGTTACCGACGAGGCGTGGTACTTGGACTCCTGCTTTTCGCGGCCGGAGCCTTCATTTTTATTCCCGGCGCCTCAGTCATGTCATTCAATCTCTTTCTGCTCGCGCTCTTTGTCATAGGCTGCGGTCTTGCTGTGTTGGAGACAGCTGCCAATCCATACGCGGCCGAACTCGGTGCTCCGGCTACAGCCGCAAGCCGACTGAACCTCGCCCAGTCCTTCAACGGTCTCGGCTGTATACTTGGTCCCGTCACTGTAGGCGGTTTCCTCTTCGCCGGCGAAGGCGGCTCGGTAGCTGTACCATATACCGTCATGGGAGTTATCGTACTCATTATGGCTATCATTTTTAGCCGTGTCACACTACCCGAAATAAGCATACCTGTCTCTGATGACACCAACGCAACCGAACCTACCGTCAGCGAATCAGTAAAAGCGCTCTGGACCAACAGTAGTTTTCGTATCGGCCTGTTAGCACTGTTCTGTTATGAAATAGCAGAAATAGCCATCAACTCTCTCTTCATCAACTATGCAACCTCAGACGGCTGGCTTGACAAGATGACAGCAACCACCGTGCTTTCTTTCGGCGCGCTCGGTCTCTTTATGCTGGCCCGCATTGCCGGTAGCGCCGTAATGAGTCGCATCGATGCCCGTAAGGTACTTTCCGTCTGCGCCGTAATGACAGTGCTTGGCTCGTTAGCCGTAACCGCGCATCTCGGTACTATGTCGCATATCGGTGTTTTCATCTGTTATGCTTTTGAGGCTATAATGTTTCCGACTATCTTTGCCATGACTATCAGCGGTACAGGGCGCCACTCCAAGATAGCCTCGTCATTTCTGATGATGACTCCCCTCGGAGGTGCTGTAGGCGCTTATCTGATGGGTAGGGTTGCCAACATGTCTGATATATCCACAGCCTTTCTGGTACCATGTGCAGCTTACTGCGTGGTCCTCTTTTATTCGCTTATCAACACCCGTAAGAACAACACAGTCAAAAAATGAACTATAATATCTGTTGCCTTGGTCATATAACACTCGATAAGATAGTAACCCCGCATCATACTGTCTATATGCCCGGCGGCACTGCTTTCTACTTCGCCCACGCTATGGCAAATCTCGACCATTCACACTTTCTGCTTATTACCTCTTTAGCAGAAAGCGAGATGAAAGCCGTTGATGACATTCGTGCCCGCGGTCTGGAAGTAAAAGTACTACCGAGTCGTAAGTCAGTATATTTTGAAAATATCTACGGTGAAAATTCAAACAATCGTACTCAGAGAGTACTTGACAAAGCGGACCCCTTCACTGTCGAAGGAATAGACCGCGTAAAAAGCCGTATTTTTCATCTCGGTACACTGCTTGCCGACGATTTCTCACCCGAAGTCATACGTCATCTTGCCTCGCAGGGCCGTGTTTCGGTAGATGCACAGGGATTCCTACGTAAAGTCGAAGGTGAACAGGTCTCAGCAACCGACTGGACCGATAAACTCGAAGTACTGCCTTATATCGACATACTCAAAGCCAACGAACATGAGATGCTATCTCTCACAGGGTCTTCTGATCCTTATATAGCAGCACGGAAGCTGGCCGAATGGGGCGTACGCGAAGTAGTGCTCACGCTTGGCGATCAAGGTTCTGTAATATATGCTGACGGCCGGTTCCATGAGATACCGGCTTATACTGTTGATAAAGTCATTGACGCAACCGGCTGCGGAGATACTTACATGGCCGGTTATCTTTATAAGCGCAGTGAAGGCGCCGGAATTGATGAAGCCGGTGCCTTCGCTGCTGCAATGTGTACACTTAAACTTAAACACTCCGGCCCTTTCGAAGGCACCGAAGATGATATCCTTCAAGTTATAAAAAACTCTCAAATCCCCTCAGACCGTCAACAATAGTAAGTATATCCGACGGACTGCTGACTATATGGTCAGCGTATGCGCGGCGTAGCTCTGAAACAGGTCGGAATCCCCAGGTC
Source organism: uncultured Porphyromonadaceae bacterium (assembly GCA_947174735.1). Taxonomy (GTDB): domain Bacteria; phylum Bacteroidota; class Bacteroidia; order Bacteroidales; family Muribaculaceae; genus Lepagella. The sequence continues at coordinate 2,971 of CAMWKC010000177.1, read as the reverse complement.
ACACCTGCCGACTCGATACAGGCACGTCGCGCTGTTTCTATATCAACTCCTGAATCACCGCATAGCAATACCTGTGCTTTCGGTGTGGGAAACTGATTGAGCAGCGCAAACACTATCGACGGGTCAGGCTTGGGTGGCCGGTCTTCTGTCTGACCGAGAACACCCACAAACGGCACATCAGGAAAGAAATAGTTTATAATCTCTTCGGCGGCTGTCTGATATTTGTTGGTAGCCACTGCTACTGAAACTCCTCGGTCACCAAGTTGGGTAAGTAATTCCGGTATGCCAGGATAAGGCTCCGTAGTGTCGGTACAATGAGCATCATAATACTCACGAAAGTAACTCAGAAGATCATTAAGAGTATTCTCATCCACTTCCGGTGCAGCACGTTCCACAAGTTTACGCACACCGTTACCCACCATATAATTATAAGCTGACAACGGGTGTGCCGAATACCCCATTGTCCTGAGAGCATGATTACAGGCGGTCCCTAAATCGGATATTGTGTTGAGCAGAGTGCCGTCAAGATCAAATATTACCAATTTTTTCATACTGATTCTTTCTTTTCTTTAAAACCTGTCAGCCCCCCTGCAAGTTCAGTATGTCATTACTTAGAAGGGATAGCCTATTGAGAAGTGGAATGATGAGTCGCGATGCCAGTCAGGATGTATCAGCGGCCATTCCACTGCTCCGAGGGCCGGATTACGGGCTTTCATACCCATATCGAAACGCAGCAGGAAGTAGTTGAAGTCCATACGCAGACCGAGACCGTAGGCAGCCGCTATCTCTTTGTAAAAACTGTTGAATTTAAATTCTCCACCCGGTTGGTTAGGATAGTTGCGTATGGTCCAGATGTTGCCGGCATCGATAAAGGCACCGAGTTCAAGCACCCAAAAGAGCTTGGCCCGGTACTCTATACTTGCTTCAAGACGTATGTCGCCGCATTGATTTATAAAGTCGCTCACCGAATTAGTGCCCGGATAACGTCCAGGCCCGAGTGTGCGCACATCCCAGCCGCGCACACCGTTGGCACCTCCTCCGTAGAATCGTTTTTCGAAAGGTAATATCGTTGAGTTACCGTATGGTACGCCGATACCTGCACCGGCATGAAAGGCCAGTGAGTTGCGAGTGTCGTAAGCATGTACAAGCGCGTAATCAGCTTCGGCTTTAAAGTACTGTGAGTAATGTATACCGAATATCTTATACGGATTCTCATGAAAATCACTACGGTGAGTAAATATACTGTTCAGTGCGAAGAGCAGATTACCGGCTACTTCCGTATTAACTCGTATAGTATATATATTACTTTTTGGTAGAAAGCCCGTACCGGTGCGGTCACGCTTGTTAGTATGGTAAAAACTATAACCCATACGCATTATGAAGTGATCTTCATAACTATAACGAAGCAACGGATTGTCAGGAGCTATCTGATCAAGAAAATCGTATGTCGATTCAGGCAAATAGACATAATTTATATCTACCGGAGTATAAGTATGGCGGTTGTGTGTCATACGCTCGGTCCATTTGTAAGACCAGCCGGCGGTAGAAATAATACGTGTGTATTCAGGCCGTTCCTGATAGTTAAGAGATACATTAAGTTCAGTTGTGGCATTGATTCTGCGCTTGAATCTTTCTTTTAGCAGCGGAGCCTTGAATTTCGGAAAATTCACTCCTAAATCGACTGAATACTCCATATATCGGTCATGCAACAGACCCTCGAGATTACCGCTCAGTGATTCGTATGAACCACGCAGCTTGAAGTTAAGTGTTTCCGACCCGCGACCTATATTGCGGTGTGTATACGTAACTGAGGCAGCCACACCAAGGTCTCCTTCAGAATTGGTACCTTCAAGTTCCAGAGCCACACTCTGACTTTTGCCGGGAGTAAGAAGTACGTATGCGTCAATAAGGCCTGTCTGCGAAGGGTCGCCGACAGGTAGAAAACGTATATTGACAAACTTCAGAATATTGAACCGCGATAACGCCTGATAAGTACGGTTCACCTCACGCTGATTGTATGCTTTACCACTGCGTATGAAACAGTTATCATAAAGTACCGACGGACGCAGATAATGACTGGGTCCATAAAGCACACTTATGTCCCGGTAATTTACAGTATCGGTAGCCTGAAGACGGTTAAGCGGTATTGATTCCGTCGGATCATAGTCGGTAACAAACACCACACGCCTTACTATATATGTACGATGCGAATCAAAATAAATTCGTTGTCCGGCTGTACGTTCATGCGGTTCTGCCACTCTCATGGTCAAATCAGTCAGCAGACTGCCGGCAGTGGTGTCGGCATTAAAGGTTATTAAGTCTTTGGTAAAGGCATAATAACCTCTGCTGTTAAGACGTGATGTGATGATGTCACGCTGTGTGTCGAGCAGATTGCGGTCCAGAGCTATCCCCGGTTTTACAGGTAGGCGCGCTGAGTCAGCCATAACGATAGCTCGTATTGCCGAATCCGGTATATCGTATGTCACACTTGCTATAGTGTGTGCCTTACCCGGATACAATCGGTAATCTATACGCATTTTACGGCTTTCACTGTCAGCCAAAGTATCCACTCTGACTTCGGCAGCTAAATATCCTTCGTTCACCATCATCTTACGCAACTGTTCGGCACCTGCTTCGGTAAGAGCGGAGTCATATATCACCGGCGGTTCTCCTAACTTGCGTATCCAGCGGTTATACCAGCGTGTCGTGTCGCTACCGCTCATATTGTAAACCCCTAATCTGAATTTCATACTCCACAGCATTTTATGATTAGGTAGCTGACGCAGGTACACGTTCAGTTCTTCACGCTCGCGTTCATGACCGGTGCTATCAACAGCCGTTATACTCACTTTGTCAAGAAGGTATTGACCATTAGGCACATGACGACTGGTCGAACACGATGCCAACAGCATCGTGCCTAACATTATCATACCCGCACGGCGGGTCCGACAGCGATAGGATTGTGTCATAT
>CAMWKC010000176.1 GCA_947174735.1 uncultured Porphyromonadaceae bacterium | reverse complement strand
GCATATATCTAATATTTTTATTATCTTTGTAACAAAGCTATAACAATTTATGATTTCATACAAATACAAACTATATAAAACGAAACTGACGAAGTATCTTGACAGGATTCTTCGTGAGGCTTGTTTTGTATGGAATCACGCGCTCGCTTTGCAGAAGAGATATTACAGATTATTTGGGAAGTATATATCTAAAAATGTGATGCAAAAACATTTTGCCAAACGGATCAATCGAAATCTGCTTCATTCCCAATCAGTGCAGGAGATTCTTGAAAGACTTGATACCGCTTTCCAAAGATTCTTTAAAAAGCTTGCAAAGCGACCTCCTAAGTTCAGGAGAGCTAAAGATTTTTCATCATTCGTTTTCAAACAGGGCGGTTTTACCCTTAACGGGAATGTAATTACAATCAACAGAATAAAGAAACGTTTTAAATTTTCTTATTCACGACCCTACGAGGGTAAGGTAAAGAGAATAATTTTTAAGAGGTCTCCGCTTGGGGAGTTCTATCTGATTATAATCACAGACGCAAATTCAAAGCCATACGGAAAGACACATAATGGTGCATCTGTTGGAATAGACTTCGGGTTAAAAACGTACATGGTTATGTCAGACGGTACCGCCATAGGAAATCCTCAGTATCTCAAATCCGGTTTAGGAAATGTTAAAAGAAAATCACGTAATCTTTCCAAGACTAAAAGAGGGTCTAACAACCGAGAGCTCAGACGTATGGAATTATGTCGTGAATTTGAGAAGATAACCAACAGGCGCAACGACTTTCAGTGGAAACTCGCGCATGACCTTTGCCGACATTATGACTATATCTTTATTGAGGATTTGTCGCTCATCGGTATGACTCGCTTGTGGGGTCGTAAGATGTCTGACCTCGCACACGCTGAGTTTGTCGATAAACTTGAATATGTCGCGTCCAAATACGGTGTTACCGTTCATAAGATTGATAGATTCTATCCGTCCTCAAAGACGTGTGAGTGCGGATATGTGAATAAGAATCTGTCATTGAGAGACCGCGAATGGATTTGTCCTGAGTGCGGCAGAATAAACGACCGTGATTTGAACGCGGCTAAGAATATACTTCGGAGGGGCATCTCCGAATTGTGGAGTGGATGTCAGACTGAATCCGATTCAGCAATCCACGTTTGCACACAAGAATCCAACGTACTTTAGTCGTTGGAGTATGTCAACAAAAGCGCAAATCGCGCTTCTCGTCTGTCTACAACTACCAGACAGATGACAATTTTCGAGCTACTGCCCGATAGTGAGCAAATGCAAATTGCGGCCGAACCTTCCGCCGCGCTTGAAGTTCCTGCGGCTCCTGTCCTTATCGATGCCGCAAACCCTTCCGCTTCTGGCGTACCTGTCTGCACTCTGAGTTACAGCACTAACACACCTACAAGCAGCAAACCACAAATTCGCGATGCTTACGACATTGCTAATTTGATTCGTAGCACCTATAACGATATAGAGTTGCGCGAGTCGGTTAAAGTTATCTATCTGTCACGTGCTAACCGTGTTATCGGCGTGCATACTATCGGCGTAGGGTCTGCAACTTGCTGTATCTTTGACCTTAAAAGCGTATGTGTCGGCGCTCTCTTGGCACATGCTGAAGGCGTAATACTCTGCCATAATCACCCGTCGGGCAATCTTCAGCCGTCGCCACAAGACGACAATATGACTGAAAAAATCGAAAGAGCACTCAAGACTCTTGACATAAAATTACTTGACCATATAATTGTTACCGTAGACGGCTATTATAGTTATCAGCAGGACGGACAACTTTAACTACTTAAAAGCTCGACAAAATGAAAGTATATCAGATGTCAATTTTTGACTTAATCGAAACAGTTGACTGCATCGATGACAGCGTAATTAACGCTATTGACAGATTACAGGCTAAACACCGTGCAAAGCATTTCCGCCGTGCTATACTGTCGGACCTCGACGAGTTCCGCGCCTTCGAAGATGCCGCCTTAACCTATTGGCTCGACACAAATTTTACTCAAGCGCCTGCAACTGTAGCAGTATTTGAGGACGATAATTTTAAACTGTCTCTTAAAATTATTAATCCGTGGGAGGACTGGCGCTATACTCACACATACTTTGTCGATGACATCAAGGCGTTGCAACGTGTCATCGAACAGGCATGGCGCGATATAAAAGGATATGATATTTACGACTTCGCCGAAGTCGGCTAAATCTTTCTTGTTACTCTTTCTCTTTCCCGAACTAATCCCCTAAAAAGAGAACAAAATGAAGATTTTAAGCATACAGGAAACAGCTAAAGAGCTGTACAGCGCAATGTCTGAAATGGAGTGTAATTTGTCCCTGTCGTATAACACTGTCTATCGTATGATTTTGCGCAATGGTGACGTTTGGCACCTTGCCAGCTCTGCGAATAACAGTCACGATTACACCGCTTGCCCCAAAACAATAATCTTTGATTAATGCCCTGGCCTCTCTCCTCTAATTTCCACCCTTTAAAACTTACTGTTATGATACATATAGATATATCTCCCGAAAACCATGTTATCGTTAAAGGTGATATTGCACCCCTGAAATATGAATTACACAGCCTCGGCGGTCGTTTCTGTGGCTGTGAAGGCGATTACCGTTATACCTTTTTAGGCAGTCAGTTGCCCGAAGTAGCTGCATTGATTGCAAACACCTATACTTACAGACGTCTTGCAAAAAGAGCAGGAAAAAGAACAAAATCAATGTATGAAATATGGGCACAGTGTGATAGAATAGAGAAATATCTTATTTCTAAAAAACGTTTTTCCTCCGTTTCAAAAGTCGGGAGAATAGCGGTAAATTATGGCATGGATTCTCACGATTTTATAAAGATGTGTGTAATTCCAAAGATTGAAGAACTTGGTCTTTGGAAAGATGGAAAAGAATATATGTTCTTCATTTTCTCTACTCCAATCCCAAAGTATATATATACTAAAGGTCGAGTTCCTATTGCCTGATTTTTCCTTCTCCCTTGTGTAACTGCCTGAAAACACCGAAAATTAGCTGCTCCAGCCTTGTAAATTAGCGTCTGGAGCAGCTTTTTTCTACGACTTGTAAAGGGTTGGCAGTGCTAAACCCTTGATTTGTGGCGTACTAACTTTTTTTCGTCGGGCTCTGCCCTCCGCTGACGCGAAGCACACCCCCCCGCAGCCTAAGTCTTGCCGCCTTTTTGCCCCCTCTGTGAGTTCGGAATATGTTGACGGCTTCCGCCAATGGCCGCGCTGATGAAAGACCACCACCCACCACCGCGAAGCACTGACGGGCCGAGAACCCACCACCGCGAAGCACCGACAGCCGAGGCCCAACGCCGAAGTATTGCGGGCGGGCGGTAGAAAATAGGCACCTGCGTGACTGTTTTCTACATCTCTATTGTCCGGTAAAACGACAACGCCCGGAACCGTTACGGTCCCGGGCGCTGTCGTTTATAAGAGATTATTACCAGAGTGCAATTTCTGTTGAATCGCCTAATCTTAATGCTCCTGAGTTTATTCCAAGAGCCTTAAAGACCTTACTTATTGTTGGTAGTGTTATTATACTTTTACCATGTTCGAGTCGAGATATCTGAGCTTTTTTGACACCGATTCTCTCGCCTAATTGCTCTTGTGTCAAGTTCTGTTCCAATCTGGCTTTCTTTATAGCCTCGCCCAGAAAATAGGCGTTCATTTCCTCTTTCCGGCGAGCTTCCATTTCGTCGCGTTCCGGGGTTCCTATTTTTCCCCAGATTTCATCGACGAGATCATCAAATGGAGTAAGTTCCATTTGTTTCATTTTTTCCGGAGTCATTGTCATTTTTTTGTGAGTTGTTTATTAGCGAATGAATGATTATGTTTTTATGTGCTGACTATTCTTTCTTTTTTCTGAAGTATTCTTGTCTAAGGTTTTCAGCCTTTTTTATCTCTTTTTTAGGCGTTTTCTGAGTTTTCTTAATAATTCCGTGTGTCGATACTATCATAGCTCCTTCTTCAGTGTCCCAAAAGGAAAACAATCGATAGTGTAGGCCTTCATAAGTAACTCGTATTTCCCATATATTATCGTTCAATTTCTTAAAGATTTCATTGTTCTTCTCCCCGTCTTGAATTTTAAGGATAATATAAGATATTTTCTTTCTAACATTATTGGAGAGCGATTTTATAAACTCTTTAGCTTCTTTTTGTAAAACTATTTTTGTCATAAATTTTGTGGTTTATAATTTATAGTGCAAAGTTAGTAAAAGTTTACATATAGTGAAACTTTTTTATACGTTTTTTAATGTATTGCCTTAAACTCTCTATTGTCCGGTAAAACGACAACGCCCGGAACCTTTGCGGCCCCGGGCGTTTTTAAATATTGATTAGCTTGATTTATCAGTTAATCGCCAGTTTACTGCTAATGCTCGTTGTTTTTGTGCTTCTGTAATATTCGGGAACTGCGATTCTGTAAACCTAACATAACATTGTGTTTGGTTAATTTTTGGAGTTCTTTCGAGTGCGTCAATAATTTTTTCGATCATCTGTGGATTGAATGAAGGTCCTAAGGGAAATGAAAATGATGATGCCGGCGTTGGAAACGGTCCTTCCCAATCGATTAACCCTGCAATACCACTAAATACATTTATTAAATTGTGTTTATAGTAGCTGGAATTGAAACATTCCGGCATTATAATTTTTCTTAGTTGTGAGCAATTATTAAAAATATTTGTGATATTTGAAATCTTTGCATCTTTAGAAACAAACTTTGTAAGGTCTATTTCTTTTAACTGCCGGCATTCATTAAACATATAACTTAATGATGTCACTTTGTCTGATGGAGTAATCGGATATTTTATTTGTGTTAGCTTTTGGCAGTAGCTAAACATCAATTCGAATGATTCGCAGTCTTTAAAGTTAGCGGCTGACATATCAATCGTAGTTACATTTGAGCAACTACGAAACATACCTTTAGTACTTTTCAATGCTTCTGCAGTGAATCCGTTAAAATAGATTTCTTTTGCGCTGCTAAAAAGGAACAGTTCGGTGGCTGATACAATTGCAGTGCTGTTTAACGAAGGCATAATAATCTTATTCGCCTTAGTGTTTTGAAATAGGTTACTGATAGCAGTTACCTTTGGTAACGACAATTCCGAAAGATCTATCGTATCACTGTCGTATAGCGTTGCCTCATAAAATGCATATGATATATTTATAACAG
>CAMWKC010000175.1 GCA_947174735.1 uncultured Porphyromonadaceae bacterium | reverse complement strand
ACGTGTAGCACCAAGCGCCCGCAGACGCAGACTGTTAGCCTCAATTTTAGACAAGGCTTCGGTATATATATCGCCATTTACATGACCATAACATGCCCCGGCCAGAGCCAGCGACAAGAGTATTCGGGAATAAGTCTTCACGACAGATATTTATGTATTATGTTTTGTTACTTACATTCTGAGCTTGTTGCTGACTCTCGCGAAGCACACGCCGCTGTTCGTACCAGCGGTATATGAGCGGCATCAGATAGAGATTAAGCAGTGTCGAAGTCAACAGACCGCCAAGTACAACCACAGCCATAGGACTCTGAATTTCATTACCGGGCTTATCGGCAGCTATAACCAGAGGTATAAGTGCCAATGCCGAGGTGAGAGCCGTCATGAGTATAGGATTGAGGCGATCGGCAGAGCCTTTTATCACTGTGGAATCTATATCCTGACCCTCGCTACGCAGATGGCGGTAGCGCGACACAAGGAGTATACCGTTACGTGTAGCTACACCGAAAAGCGTAATAAAGCCGATTATAGCCGGTATACTTACTACGGCTGTAGTAATCCATACAGCCAACACACCGCCTATAAGAGCGAAAGGCAGTGTCACCAGCACTATTAATGCAAGAGCCGGTGATTTAAACTCACCTAACAGCAGCAGGAAAATAAGCGCTACAGCAAGCAAAGTGGCCACAAACAAAGTACGTGAGGCACTTCGGGCATTCTCAAACTGTCCGCCATATTCAATACGATAACCTTCTGGCAATTCGACACCATCAGCAACAGCTTTCTGCATCTCGTTCACAGCCGAACCGAGGTCGCGCCCCGATACATTGGCCGACACTACGAGCTTACGTTGTACATTCTCACGGCTTATGGTGTTAGGACCGGTAGCAGGTATAATCTCAGCTACTTCGGCTAAAGCCACACGGCCGCCATCACCGGTATCTATCATGGCATTGCGTACTTCATCGGCATTATGACCAGAGAAGCCTTCCATACGTACTACTACATCGTAACTACGTTGTCCTTCGTAGACAGTACCTACCGGATTAGCACCGAAAGCAACTTCGATAAAACGGTTGAAGTCAGCTATTGTTATGCCGTGACGCGCCAGAGCCTCACGGTCAGCACGTATCTGAAGCTGCGGTGTCATAGTCTGCTGTTCAACACTGACATCTACCACACCGTCAACACCGCGCATCACTTCGGCTATCTGTTCGCCAAGGCGATGCAGCTGCGCGAGGTCATCACCGCTTATCTTAACGGCTATATTGGCACGTGTACCTGAAATCATGTGGTCAATTCGATGACCGAGCGGCTGTCCTATCGTTATTACAACACCGGGTACCTGACCAAGACGATGGCGTATCTCATCAAAAACCTCATCACGGCTACGGTCGCCGAAATTGAAACGCACATCAATCTCAGCACTGTTAGTAGCCTGCGAATGTTCATCGAGTTCACCACGTCCTGTACGTCGGGCAGTAGCTATGACTTCAGGTATCTGAAGCAGCTCTCGCTCCATAGCGTTACCAAGCTCGTTCGACACATCAAGCGATACTCCCGGCCGGGCTGCGGCCGAAATTGTAGCAGCACCTTCGTTAAACTCAGGCAAGAAACTACTACCCAAGCTGAAACATACTATAAGCACTATACCGAGCAGCAACGCCGTACCGCCCTTAACAACCATCGGATGATGCAATGTCCATTCCAAACTACGACGATAGACCGAACCGAGAGTACGTTCAACACGCCCCTCACCCTGCCGACGCTCAAGATGGCGTGCAGGTGACAGCAGCCACTTCGACAGCAGCGGTGTCACTGTCATAGCCACTATAAGAGACATAAACAGTGATACGATGTAGGCCACACCTAAGGGTTTGAGCATTCTGCCTTCAAGTCCTGACAGGAAAAAGAGAGGTATAAATGCAACAATAATAATAAGCGTAGCATTCAGAATCGATGCACGTATCTCACGCGAAGCTTCAAACACCACCGTGAAAGCTGACTGTCGTTCTGACTTAGGCAAACGGTGATTCTGGCGCAGCCGTCGGTAGACATTCTCGACATCTATAATAGCATCATCTACCAGCGAGCCGATAGCTATACACATACCGCCGAGAGTCATAGTATTAATGTTCAGCCCAAGCCCTTTCAAGACCAAGACAGTACCTAACAAAGAAAGCGGTATAGCTATTATGGAGATAACAGTAGTACGCCAGTTGTTAAGAAACAGGAACAAAACCACTATCACGAACAGTGCGCCTTCAAACAGCGCACGTCCGACATTACTGACCGATGTTGATATAAAATCAGCCTGACGGAATATCTCCGTGTCCATACGTACATCAGCAGGCAACGAAGCTCTGATACCCTCAAGCTGCTTCTCGACACGCTCGGTTACATCAAGAGTGTTGGCCCCGGGTTGTTTCGACACCGACAATATTACCGAAGGCTCGGCATTCTGAGAACCATGACCCATCTTGACTGCCGGCATAATCTTGATTTCAGCTACATCATCTAAGGTAACAGGTTGTCCGGACGCTGACATTTTTACAAGCGAACGGCCAAGCTCAGCGATATCGGCACTACGCGCCATACCACGCAAACCGTATTCATTACCCCACTCACGCACTACTCCGCCTGTAGAGTTATCGGAGAAAGTGGAAGCAGTCTCAACTATATCAGCCAGACTCACCCCGTGACTTGACATACGTGCAGGATCAACCTCTATGACATACTGTTTATAGTCACCACCTATAACAGTAACCTGTGACACTCCCCCTGTAGCTAATATAGCGGGTTTTACCACCCAGTCGGCGAGTGTACGAAGAGTCATCATCGAAGTGGTGTCAGACTGCATACCTATAAACAGTATCTCACCCATGACACTCGACTGCGGTGCCATCTGCGGAGTAATACCTTCCGGGAGCATACCTGACAGGGCGGTCAGCTTTTCACCGACAGTCTGACGAGCTTTATATATATCGGTACCCCAGTCAAATTCCACCCATACAAACGAGTTACCATAGCCTGAGCTACTACGTACACGCCTTACACCTGCGGCACCATTGACCGCGCTCTCCACAGGATAAGTCACCAGACGTTCCACTTCTTCAGCAGTCATACCTTCGGCATCTGTCATTATGACTACCGTAGGAGCAGTAAGATCAGGAAAGACATCGATATCCATACGACCGGCTGTATAGGTACCGCCTACTATAAGTATTATGGCACCGAGTACAACTAAAAGGCCGTTACGCAGCGACACATTGATAATACTATCTATTGCTTTCATACCGGTAACATGATTTTAATGATTATGACCGGCATGAGGGTCGACAGCAGCTGTTGAGGACGCAAGACTTACCATGACAGCACCGCGCGTAACGATACGTTCGCCGGGCTGCAAACCTGATTCAATCCGAACCATTCGACCATCTGTGGCACCTATCCGGACTTGTCGGCGCTCAAAATATTCAGGTGTAACCTGTACATAGACAAAGTGCTGTCCCATTTCTTCGGTCAGTGCTCCGGCAGGCACCACAAGGGCAGAATCACCATGGCCCTGCAGATAGACCTCCACATAACTTCCGGCTACAGGCTGTTCTACACCCGGCAACTGTATAGTAACAGGTAATAGTGTCGTACCGGGAGCAAGAGTACCCGAAGCGGAAAATCGTCCTCCGGACTCACGCACTGACACCGGACCTCCGGGCAGCATTACCACAGCATCAGCAAGCCCTGACAACAAAGCAGCATTACGCGGCGATACTTCCGCACGTAATGTCACCTCACGTCCGGTACTTATGGTAAGTACATTTTCACCTTCCGACACATGAGCGCCGTTAGCAGCATTGACAGCAGTTATCCAACCAGATACAGGAGCGGTGAGCGTACTACCACCCCCGGAGAAGCCCTTACGCAGATGTTCGTAGGTAGCCTGTGCCGTTTCATAATCGCTACGTGCACGAAGCGCCTCGCTGCGAGCTACTATTCCTTCATCGGCAAGCTGCTGTTTGCGTTCATATTCGGTACGGGCAAGCTCGTAAGCACTGCGGGCTTCGGCTATGGCAACATCAAGACTACCGGTAGCTGTGCGGCTACCGTCAATACGACCTATCGTCTGTCCGGCTTCGACACGACCTCCGACTGTGATACGACTGTCAGTATAATTCAGTGTACCGGCCAAAGGAGCACTTACAGTACGCTGTGTACCGGCGGCCGGCTCAGTCACTGCCATAACACGCAATACCTCACCAAAAGGCTGTTCAGTTACCGGACCGGTAGCAAAATCAACTTTCCAGCCCATTTCTTTCGAAAAAGTAACACCTAAGGGTGATTTAGGAGTCGGTTTAACAGCATGAGCAGCTTCGTGGTCATCACTGTAGACAGTGACAGGAAGACTGACAATCTGACGACCGCCGCAGTCTAAAGTAAGTGTAGTATTACCTGCGGCTGCTGGTGTAACAGTAAAATGGTAGATACCGGCGCCGTGAGCATGCCCCTTTTCGGCTGCAACATTACCGAGACGCAGACTGACTTTGGCATCGGACAGAGGACGTCCGTCGCCTTCACGGCTTACAAATACTTCTATCTCAGATTTATCACCGACACTAAATGGTGTGGCATGTATATAGTATTCAAGAGAATCTGTATACGCTGTCAGTACAAGTGATTCGTGATGATGTTCTTCTTTGTCACTGTGCGCATCGTGGTGACAGGCACATGTCACTACAGCTATAGCAGTAATTACAGCTGCCTTTATATATTGTTTCATGTTGAAAATTAGTAGTTACAGGTTTTAATTATATTATATACCGACCTTCGGTATATAGAAGAGAAGGATTCTATATAATAACCTGTAACGGCGGGGCGCGCAGGGCGGTTACAGCGCGTATAAACGCTGTAAGCGGTGGAGGTGCACGCCTCGGGCCTGTCATACGTATTACCATACGCACGGCAGGCATAAGTTCCGGCATAACTCCCGGTAAAACAGCACGAAATTCAGGAATATGCAAGTCAACAGACATACGTCCGTCACACTGGCGTATAGTCGTGATATAATTGCACAAATGATGTTCGGCACACTCACTATTGCTATCACTCTGATGCATCGTAACTACCACACCGTGATGATTGTGATGAGGCACAACAGCATGGGCAACGATGCTCAGAAGCATCATCGCCACAGCAGCTATTCTAAAAGTAAGGTGTCTCATGGTGTGGATAGTTTATTAAGATAACGGACTCCCGGACGGTATTATTACCATATCCGGGAGTCCGT
>CAMWKC010000174.1 GCA_947174735.1 uncultured Porphyromonadaceae bacterium | reverse complement strand
ACTGAAAACAATGCGTACTACACGGTCGAAAGTGTAAGGACGCGAGGGAGGCAGATTCTTGTTGGGCATAATGTGTGTTTAAAAAAGACAGGTGGTGAAATGAAGTGTCAAAATTACAAAAAGCCGTAAAATAAAAATAACTATTTCAGAAAAAACTTTGTAACTTTGTAGCCGCCTGTGCTGCCCGGGGCGTACGGGTAAAAATATATAGGAGACAGATAAAACTAAACATAACAAGTGATTAAACTATTTGATAGACATAATTCACGCCGTTGCTTCATAGCATTATGTCTGCTGATAGGCACCGCTGTATGTGCGATAGCCCAGCAGGCAGTGCGCGATTTTGTGCGTGAGAGCGGCGTTCCCTCCGGGTCGCTGGCTGTTTTGGTAGTGGATATTGCCAAAGGCGATACCTTGGCTGTTCATAATGCTTCTGCTCCTCTGATACCGGCTTCGATAATGAAAAGTGTGACTACGGCCGCTCTGCTGCAGCATACCGGCCCGGATTATGAATATCATACACGTGTTTATACAGAGGGTGATATCGACAGCGGCGGAACACTTCATGGCAATGTAGTGACAGTAGCTTCCGGTGATCCGGCTCTGAACTCACATGTCGAGCCTACAGGTACCGATATTATAGCCGAGATAGCCGAAGCATTGCTGCAGGCCGGTGTGAAATCAGTAGAGGGACGTCTGCTCGTAGACGACAGTGTCTGGAGTGGTCCGTCAGTTCCTGCGGGCTGGGCACGTGCTGACTTAGCCCGTGACTACGGTACGGGGATACACGCTCTGAATTTTGAAAACAATACCAAAGGTAGTTCATCTGTTCCTGACCCTAAGGCTATATATCTTGGCCGTCTGCGCGGTGCTCTTGAAGTTCGTGGTATAAATGTGCAGGGTAAAACACTCGAAGGCGGCAAGCGTCGTGAAGTGCTTGATCACGTATCACCTCCTATAGATGAAATAATGCGTTCGCTGATGATGCGTAGCGACAATATGATGGCCGAGGCTATGCTGCGTACTTACAGCAAGGAGACCGGCGGCGACGGTTCGACAGCCGACGGGGCCTCGCGCGGTATGGCATTATGGAAGCGTCGCGGTATGCCGATGGCCTGTGTGCGTATTGACGACGGCTCAGGTCTGTCGCGCTCTAACAGGGTGACAGCTGACTTTATGGGTTCGGTGCTGCGAGATATGAGTCATGATGTGTATTACGCTTCATTTTTTCCGCTTGCCGGTCAGGAGGGAACGTTACGCAAATTCCTGTGTAATACAGAGCTTGACAGTTATATAGCCATGAAGACCGGTAGTATGACCGGCATACAGTGTTTCGCGGGTTACAAACTCGATGAGGACTATGCCCCGACTCATATAGTAGTAATAATGGCCAACGATATACAGGGTAACAATAGCCGTATGAAAAAAGCAGCTGCTAAAATGTTGCTCAGACTTTTCGGCTGTAACGTACCTCCTGAACGCTAATATCGATCAGTTTTCGTATACCGCTGACTTCTTTAAAGCATAACCCGCTAATCCCACATAGACCCAATGGAAAAAGAGAAACTGTCCAATCTGCTTGACTGTATATATGAGCTTGAAGGCTTGGTGCATCTTGCCCTTGCCCGCGACGATAATCCCTCCGGCCTCGCTACATTGATAGCGGGAAAAGCCGCTGCCGTAGCCGAACGTAGTGCTGAACTGACAGAAACACCCCTGCCTGAGACGGTGCAGCCGGTTCAGCCTCTTAAACCCGCAGTCACAGAGCTTCCTTTAGTGTCTGAGGAACCGGTTGCTGTTGATGGTCCGGAGCCTGTTGATAATGAAGTCGATGATGAGTATGAGGCTGGTGATGACTATGAAGGTGAAGAAGACACCTTGTATGTTGCTCCTGACGAGGAGGAAGAAGATAC
Source organism: uncultured Porphyromonadaceae bacterium (assembly GCA_947174735.1). Classification (GTDB taxonomy): domain Bacteria; phylum Bacteroidota; class Bacteroidia; order Bacteroidales; family Muribaculaceae; genus Lepagella. The sequence goes on along the minus strand of CAMWKC010000174.1, from coordinate 3,383 downwards.
TACCGATACGATATCTGACGAGGAAGAAGATACAGAAGATAAAGCTGATGAAGAGGATATAACCGATGAAGAGGAACTGCTTGAACTACCCCCTATAGAAGAAGCCCTCGGATTTCGTCCTGATCCATCCGCGCTGAAAGTTACTGCTCCGGTAAATCCTGTACAGCCTAATGCTTCGAAGCCGGTCAGAGAACCGGTACGTCCGGCACGTACTGATATACCGCCTCGTCGCAGTCTCAACGATGAGGCCGAAGGCACGCGTCGTAGTCTTAACGACACTACGGCACGCGGACGTCTGGTGTTCAGTCTCAATGACCGTTTCCGTTTCCGTCGTAGTCTTTTCAACGGAAATGATGCACAGTTCACAGCGGCTTTAAGTGAAGTAGCAGCTCTTGAAAACTATTATGAAGCCGAGGATTACTTCTATGGCACACTGCAATGGCAGCCTGATAATCAGGAAGTAGTTGACTTCATGCATATAATACAAAGATATTTCGAATCATGAGCGGTCGTCTGACTATAGTACCTACGCCTATAGGTAATCTTGAGGACATGACTTTTCGTGCTATAAAAGTATTGCGCGAGGCTGACCTGATATTGGCTGAGGATACCCGTACCAGCGGTGTGTTGCTGAAGCACTACGATATCCACACTCCTATGCGTAGTCACCATAAGTATAACGAACACGAGCAGGTGGCTGAAGTGGTGCGTCAGTTGGAAGGCGGTACCAATATAGCACTTATTTCAGATGCCGGTACTCCGGGTATCTCTGACCCCGGTTTTATGCTAAGCCGTGAATGTCGCCGTGCCGGAATAGATGTTGAAACTCTGCCCGGTGCCACAGCTTTTGTACCTGCTCTGGTATCGTCCGGACTGCCGTGTGACCGGTTTGTATTCGAAGGCTTTCTGCCTCTTAAAAAGGGCCGTGCCACACGTCTGGCACAGTTAGCGGCCGACGAACGCACGGTAGTGATATACGAAAGTCCTAAAAGACTGGCACGTACGCTGCGTCAGTTAGCAGAGGCTTTCGGTGCCGACCGTGAGGCAGCCGTGTGTCGTGAACTATCAAAACTGCATGAGACTATACATCGGGGTACACTTGGAGAATTATCATCTCATTTTGAGCTGAACCAAGCGAAAGGTGAAATTGTTGTGGTAGTGAATGGACTTTCGCGTCGTGACCGTGTGGTCGACACCGAAGATCCGGAAACAGATAAGAATAACTGTTAAAGACTATAAGCTATGAAGAAAAATCTGCTTATCATCGGCCTCGGAGCCCTGATGCTGACGGCCTGCTCGGGCCACGACCAGAAGAAAATCCAAGAGGACAGCGTTCGTATTGTAGCCCTTACGGCTGAATATAACGAAGCTGCTACTTTCAATGATTCCCTGATGTTGCTTATGGGCGACATTTACACCGGTCTCGATTCAATCAATCAGCAGGAAGGTCTGCTTCATAATATCGGTACCGGCGAAGGTGGCAACCGTCGTGCGGAAATCCGTCAGAATCTTGCAAATATCAAGGCTCGTTTAGCTGCCAATCGTGCTCTGCTTGACAAACTCGAGGCAAAACTGAAGGCCAGTGATCAGACCAATTCCGTACAGGCTAAAACTATTGCTCAGCTTAAGGAACGTCTTGAGCAGCAGGATACTAAGATTGCTCAGCTTGAAAGTGATCTCAGTAGCGCCCGCGAACAGATAACCGAGCTTACCAATCAGGTAGCTGAGGGTAAAGAAGCTATAGCTGCTGAGACTGTGGCTAAAGAAGAAGCACAGGCTCAGGCTACTGCCGCTGAAGATGCTGCCAACACCGTATATTATGCCATAGGCACCAATAAAGAACTTAAGCAGAACGGCCTTCTGGAGAAGAAATTCCTCGGACAGACCAAGGTGCTGAAGGGTGACTTCAATACAAATTATTTTACCCGTGCCGACAAGCGTAATCTCACCAGCATACCTACCAATAGCAAGAAGGTGAAGATATGGTCAAACATGCCTGAGGATTCTTACCAGATAGTAGAGAATGAGGAAGGTCTTAAGACTATACAGATTACCAACGCAAAGGCCTTCTGGAGTCTGACACCGTATCTTGTTGTTCAGGTGAATTGATATATCTGTCGTCAAGATTAACCGAAACAACTGTTGTTGAAGTGAATTAATGAAATTCAGACATATTTATCTTATAGCTGCAGGCGCCGTGCTCGTAATGGGTATGGGCGCCTGCAAGCCTACTGAGAAGAACTATCGTGCCGCTTATGATGCGGCTCAGGCTAAACGCCAGGCTGCCGTGGCCGATGACTTTATACCGGCGCAGGGACTTCAGTCTACTGACGGACCGAGATTAACCACAGTAGGAGAAACACAGATATATACATGGTCAGAGCCTCTGAAAAGTGACAGTGTGAAATTGGGTATATGCAATATAGCCGTAGGGCTGTACAGTATGGATACCAATGCCCGGTCACTGACCGAACGATTGCAGGCTGAAGGTTACAGACAGGCCGGTGTGGTTACTAACGGTGATGGCAAGTTCTATGTCGTGGCTGTGGTTACAACCACGCTTGAGGAGGCTGCCGCTGCTGTGGCTGAGTTTGAAAAACGGCACACCGGATTTCCTTACAGCGGGCTGTCCGGTGCACCGCTGGTGCTGCTGAGATGAAACTACGGGGCAGGGCCCCGGGCGGAAACCAGCTTCGCGCGGACGTAAGAAACGGACGTGAAAAGCAGATATAAAAGCGGAAGTAAAATATAAAAGCGGATTACGGCTTCACACTAATTAATTACGGCTTCACATTCTCCTTTAGTGAGTGTGAAGCCGTAATTATATGAAATGAGCGAAGTGAAAAAGTAAAGCGTCAGTTGCCGAAGATAAGGTCTGTAGCGAAACCTGTAAGTCCGTTGGCAGCCGGACCGCAATTAAGGGTGACGTATGAGTTACCGCCGGTCCACCATATAGCGGACAGAGAATTACGTGTGCGGGTGATTGACTCGGGTTGACCGTAGAGAGTTGTCAGTTGGGCATAGGCAGTGTTAAAAGCCCAGTCGTCCCAGAGAGGAGTGATACGCTGGAAACGTGCTCCGGTCATTCCGGCAGGTCCATAGAAGAAGCTGGCTTCGGGCCAAAGCACACCGAATTGATTGACGTTCGTGAGGCCCATGATATTGTCAGCGGCATAGACTACATTGAATCCACCGTTGATAAGTGTGTTTAGACCCACATCAAACATCGTGCCGAGCGTGAGACCGAGAAATGAAGGCCGCACATTATAGTAGTGATTTATATGTACCGGCCGTGGGGGAGGAGGGGGCAGCGGGTGCCAATGTGCGTGACCGTAGTGTCCGTTGTTGCCTGGGCGTGGCAGACTGGTGCCATGACTATGGCC
>CAMWKC010000173.1 GCA_947174735.1 uncultured Porphyromonadaceae bacterium | reverse complement strand
AAGGCTATTCTTAATCAGAAAGGTGTTCACGTAGGTGGTTCTGCTCAGACTACCGGTGCCATAGGTGTGAATTTCAAGCCCTTCAAAGGCTTCCGTATCGGCGGTGACTGGACTTTCAACGCACGCAACTATTCCGACTATCAGATTAATGCCACAAACTTCACACCCGGTGGAGTCATCAACGTAGCTGAGCCTTGGAGAATACCCTGGGGTAACCAGTTCGACATGTCTTGCAGCTATGCCTTCAAGATGGCAGGTCTGGATGCTACTATCTACGGCAATGTCTACAATCTCTTTGACTACTACTATGTCAAAGATGCCTATACCTCATCTGATACTCCCGGTACATGGCAGAATGCTTACCGCATATTCTATTCATTCGGCCGCACATTCTCCGTACGTCTCAAGATTAGTTTCTAAACTCTTCCAAGTGTAAACGACAATGAAATTTTCAAAATCATATATTCTGGCACTCTGCGGCGGCACACTTATGCTGACCGCCTGCAGCGAGAACGCATGGAATGACCGTCTCGACGGTTTTGAGGTACCTCCCGTCTATGACGTTATAGAGACCGTGGAGTACACTCTTACTCCGGCTGACTATACTTCTATTGCTTCTAATACCGCCAATAAACAGTTAGCTGAAGAAGCCGGTCTTACCGAAGCTCTGGCTGCTGTAGCCACCAACAACGCTTTTGCTACCGATGCAGAAGCCCGTATGTTTATACCGGCTCTGATAAGCAGCTCGTCATTCCCTTATTTTACTCTCAATAACGGCTCGTCGCTGCGTATAGGCTATAACCTCGCTACAAATCAGCCGGCCGAAGTAATAGCTATCAACAAGGCTTGCAAATCCTACACAGTCTCTGAGGCTGATTATCAGCAAGCCTGGGGTAGCGATGAGGATTTCATCAAAGCTTTCGCCCCAATCACACCGGCCTCAGCCTCACTGCCCGGTCTGCTTGCTGATGCATTCCCCGATGCAGCCGAAGGTGATTATGCCGTCATATCCTACCAGCAAGCCGACACCAATCCGGTATTCGGTACTGTAGGCGGAGGTGAGGAGCCTGCTGCGGTATATCTTGAAGAATCGTTCGACGAAGGTGTGGGTGACTTCACTATCGAAGACGTAATTCTTCCCGAAGGAGCTTCATACGTATGGAGCCACGCCGCACCTTACGGCATGAAAGCCACCGCTTATATAAGCGGAGCAAACCACAAATCGGAAAGCTGGCTTATCTCACCTGAGATGACTCTGTCTGACAAAGCTGATGCGGTACTGACATTCGATCAGGCAGTCAATTTCTTTGCATCGATTGAAACTGCCGCTGAAGAGGCCACTGTCAATGTTCGCGTAAAAGGCGGTGACTGGACACGACTTACTATTCCTTCTTATCCTGAATCATTATCATGGTCATTCGTTGCCTCAGGCGATATTGATCTGAGTGCATATAACGGAAAGACTATCCAGATAGGCTTCTGCTACACCAGCACCGACGAAAAAGCCGGCACATGGGAGGTTAAGAATGTAAAGGTAGCCGATGCCGCAGCTATGGGTAAGGCACCTGCCAAAGCTCCCGCTGCAGAAGTGCCTACCGTCGGACGTAATGCAATCTATTGTTTCGACGGCAGCAAATGGAATGTACCCGGCTCAATGTTGGTACTCCAGCCTTCCGACTATACTGATATGGGCTCTACCTATGGTAACCTTTCCGGTTCACAACCTGAGCAATATCTGCCTGCTTATCTGACCAAAACTCTACCATACGCACAGGAAGAGGCTGCCGAGATAGTTGTCTACCGTTACTACAACGGTTCAACAACTTCCTGGAAAGCTTCACAGCTGACCCTGACTGAAGGCAAATGGGTTATGAATCAAGGTGCCACAGTAGATAAGTTTACCCGTAAAGACGGAGCATGGAACTATAATCCTTCGGTTGAGCTCGTTCTCCCCTACTCACGTAATACAGACCCGAGCTATACTTATTATATGGCCTGTGTAGACTGGGTATTCAACAATGTAACTAAGAAACTCTATCCGAATGCCACTCCGGCCGACGGCAATAAGCCTGGTCCCGAGTTCATCGACTATCGTGGTAATGCAGAGTTCTATTCAGGTGCTTCAGCTTATTACGGTAATGTAGACGTACGCGCCACCACAGCTATCAACAATGCTCCTGCCGGCTATGACGGATATAACGGTCTGAGTGATGACGAGGTTGTTGAGCTTGTGAAACAACGTTTCGTTAAGGAGACACTCCCCGGTGCTCTTGCAATTCTGCATAGCGATGCCCGTCCTGTTGAGGGTATGGAAGTTACCTACACCATAACATTCACAGCATACACCGCAGAAGGTGCAAATGCCGAAACCGTAGTTTATACCGTTACCGGTCCGGCTGAGTTCACTTACCAAAGCTGTACATGGTGGGACTGATAAATGAATTTGTAAATCAATAAACAGTACGGGCTGTGTGATTTAAATCACACAGCCCGTACTGTTTATTGATTACGTTATGTAAGGAAATCTTTACTTAAATTCCTCCGGAAAGAAACTGGCTAACTGGCTTTCAATTTCTTCGGCAGGATTAAAACCTACCATACGGCCCAGCTCTTTTCCGTCAGCCGAAATAAAGAGCAGTGTAGGAATACTGCTGATATTATAAGCCTCCGCCACATTCTTGTAATCATCAGTGTTGATAGACACAAAGTTCAGTTTACCCTCATACTTAGCTTTAAGCTGTGCGAAGATAGGCTTGAGTTTCTTACACGGCGGGCACCAGTCGGCATAAAGGTCAACTACTGTACCGAAGTCATCTACCGGCACAATATATCCGTCTACTATTGCTATAGGGCTGTCCGGACTCAGACGCTCAGGTTTAGCTGTAGTGTCAGCCGGCTCAGCCTGCAAGCTTTCCTCTACTGCGGCCACAGCCGAATCGACAGCATTTAAAGCCGCCGTATTGTCGTTGCTTTTACCTCCACAGGCCGACAAAGCCAATAAAGCAGCAAAAGCAAGAGCTGTGCTAATCTTTTTCATAACCGGAATAGTTATCAGATGTCCTTGCCGTGCTCAAGCAGCAGTGTCATAGAAGGACGGTCACAAACCTCGGCAGGACCGAAATACTGTATCGGGCCGGGATACTGATAAAGAGTGTTCAGAGCCAGAGTTTCACGCATCGAAGCGTATTTCAGATACGGACGACCGTTAAGATTTACAAGGGCTTTCTGTATCACAGGTTTCATAGCACCGTGACGACGTTCCATATTCATCATCATAGTGATAGGAATACCGCCGGCTATCCAGTTCTCTGTGCTATCGGTAAGATTGCGTACCGAACTCATATAACCTGTCAGACCTGCATTGATAAGCATAGCGGCATTGAAACCAAGAGCGTAGGTATAATCGGCATCGAAATTGGTAGGATCTGCGCAACGTCCTTCGTAACCGAAGAAGTGATGCTGGGCAGCGAACTTACCGATATACTCACCGTTCTCAGCCATCTCCTCAAGACGACGTTCAACCATACCCGAAAGCAGGCTCTCGGTTTCGATAAGTGATACCTGTACGTTACCGTGACTGTCGCGGTCCAGAGTCAGCTGCAGAGCTATATGACGCGGCAGAGAATGGAACAGTTCGGCATTCTTAGGTATCAGATACGAATGTATTGTACGCAGTCTTTCAAGATCCTCAAGCCCTTCAATCTCCTCTGCATGGTCAACCAGAACTTCGTTAAGTTCAGAGATAAGGGCCTTCATCGAAGGAATAAACTCTATAAGACCTTCAGGAACAAGCACTGTACCGAAGTTCCAGCCTAATTTGGCACGCTCGGCTATTACATAACATAGCTGGCTGACGATATTGTCAAGAGTCATGCGCTTGGCAAGAATTTCCTCCGAAATCAGACATACGTTAGGCTGAGTCTCAAGAGCACATTCAAGAGCGATGTGAGACGCCGAACGTCCCATGAGCTTGATGAAGTGATAATATTTCTTAGCAGAGTTACAGTCACGCTGTATGTTGCCGATAACCTCACTGTAGACCTTGCAAGCGGTGTCAAAACCGAATGAAGTCTCTATCCATTTATTCTTAAGGTCGCCGTCTATAGTCTTAGGTACACCTATTACCTGTACATCGGCACCTATATTCTTATAATATTCGGCCAATACTGCGGCATTTGTATTTGAATCATCACCGCCGATTATGACCAGAGCCTTTATATTGAGCTCCTTCAGTACGCTCAGACCAGCGTCAAACTGCTCAGGATTCTCAAGTTTTGTACGGCCCGAACCTATAATATCGAAACCGCCGGTATTACGGTATTCCTTAATATAACCGGCTGTAAGCTCCATATACTGATGATTGATGAAACCCGAAGGACCCATCAGGAAGCCATACAGACGACATTCGGGATTGAGCGACTTAATGCCGTCGAAGATACCGCTTACCACATTGTGACCGCCGGGGGCCTGACCTCCTGACAGTATGATGCCGACATTGAACGGCTCCTCTACACGAGTCGGGTTATCGTCACGCTCGAATTCAACCACGGGCATACCGTAGGTGTGGGGAAACAGTTTCTTGATCTCTTCCTGGTCAGCCACAGACTTAGTAGGTTCGCCTACTTTGAGCTTTACAGGACCCTGAAGGGCTTTAGGCAGTTTAGGCTGATATTCAGCCCTTACTCTTTGAAGTGCGCTTTTTTTCATTGTTGGTATACCTGAATTTTACCTTATGATTGTTTTCCTGCTGCAAAGTTAACCATTTTCAATGATTAGGCCAAGTATGCGGCATCGGCTTTTATTTTTCTTTGTATAGTTCAGCCGTTTTTTCAATTTCTTTAAGATATTTCTCTGCCTCTTCCAAATCAGCAGGTGTATCTATGCCTATAGTAGGCGTCGAAGTCTCGGCCACCTTGATTCGGTAACCGTTTTCAAGCCAACGCAACTGTTCAAGTGACTCGGCTTTTTCCAGTTCGCTCTGAGGCAATTCCGATATTGCTCTCAGCACTGACGGACGATAAGCATATACTCCGACGTGTGTCTTAAAATCGGTAGTTTTAAGCCATTGCTGCCAGTCTGTACCACGCACGTATGGTATAATACTGCGCGAGAAGTACAGAGCTCTGCCGTCAAGACCTGTGACAAGTTTGACCAGATTGGGATCAAACAGTGCCTCAAATCCACGTGCCGGATCAAAGCGCCGTGAGAGAGTAGCTATATCAGTGGCCGAATCTTCAAAACAGGCTATAAGAGCCTCTATCTGGGAAGGGTCTATGAATGGTTCGTCACATTGCACATTAACTATCACATCTGCCTCTTTCCCGCTCTTGTCGTATGCCACAAGTACACGGTCCGTGCC
>CAMWKC010000172.1 GCA_947174735.1 uncultured Porphyromonadaceae bacterium | reverse complement strand
GAATAATTCTTTTCGGCAAGAATCCCAAGTATTTTCTTCTGGGTGATTATGTGCAGTTTGTTCGATTTGCCGGAAAAGATAAAGCCGGAGATATTCTCAATGAACGCCAATTTGCCGGACCTCTATATAAGATGTTACCTACACTGGAATCCTTTGTCAGAGATGGTATCATAACACAACGACCTGTTCCTGAATCACTCTTTAGAGAAAGGACGGTATGGAATTATCCTGAAGGAGCAATCCGTGAACTGCTGATGAATGCCTGTATGCACAGGGATTATCAGTCGAATATGCCGATTCGGTTGTATCAGTTTGATGACTATATCGAAGTGATGAATGCCGGAGGGCTTTATGGCGAGGCTCGTCCGGAGAATTTTCCTTCGGTCAATGACTACCGCAATCCTCTTGTGGCAGAAGCCATGAGGGTGATGAAGTATGTCAATAAATTCAACCGAGGCGTTACCCGAGTTCAGGAGATGCTGAAAGATAACGGTAGTCCTCCAGCAGAGTTTGACGTGAATACCATCACCGCTTTCCGAGTCAATGTTCATGCCACAAATGAACCTGACTTGTCGAAGGCCACAAGTCAACCCCTAAGTCAACCCCTAAGTCAACCACTAAGTCAACCACTCGAAGAAAAGATTATAGAGTTCTGTAAGGAACCTCGGTCGGGTGCAGAAATAGCAGCGTATTGCGGATTTAAAGATGTCAAGAATTTCAGAGAGCGTTATCTAAATCCGCTCTTGGGCATTTATCTTCAAATGACAATCCCCGATAAGCCCACAAGTCGTTTTCAAAAATATAAAGTAAAATAATTAAAACAAAAGAGCGTATCAACTTTATGTTTCTTATTCTGTGTCCTGAAAGGAACTGTAATATCCGTGAGTTTAAGTGATGAAATAGGGGCATATATGTTTTTTCTGAAAAAAATTCGCTAATTTTGCAGCTGTATGGTTCTGCCTCAGTGAGGTAAGGATAGTCGTTACAGATTGATTCTAATCAAAATCTATACATATCATGAAGCATCTCTTTATCGCATCGGCTGCTCTGTTGGCCATGCTGTCGGCTAACGCTGCCGGTACTTATATGATGGCGCCTGCGGACGCTGACCCGGGTGTTGTTGATCCGGATTCTACGGGTTTTACATTTACTGACATTAAGGTATTGCCTACGACACCGGTCAAGGACCAGAACAAGAGCGGTACATGCTGGAGTTTCTCGGGTACAAGTGTACTTGAAGAGGAGGTCCTGCGTCAGGGTGGTCCTGAACTTGATCTGTCTGAGATGTATTGTGTGCGTAACTGCTACATCGATAAGGCGAAGAAATATATAATGACTGATGGCAAAATTAATTTCGCACAGGGCGGTGGTTTTGCCGATGTTCTTTATTCGGCCCGTAATTATGGTGTTGTGCCAGAGGAAGTATATGCAGGTCTTGAGTATGGTGAGAAGAAACACTCACACTATGAGATGGCTGATATACTGACCTCTTATCTGGATGCCGTGCTGCGTAACGGTAACAAGACACTGAGTGATGCCTGGCTGAAAGGATATATTGCTGTGCTTGATTCTTATTTAGGTGAAGTACCCGAAACGTTCACTTATAACGGTAAGACTTACACACCGCAGTCGTTTGCCAAGGCTATGGGTATTAATCCTGATGATTTTATCAATATTACAAGCTATACCCATCATCCCTTCTATACACCTTTCGCATTAGAAATAGCTGACAACTGGCAGTGGTCAACATGCCAGAATGTACCTATGGAGGAATTGAAAGCTATTGTGGATAATGCTCTTGATAACGGCTATACTGTCGGTTGGGCTGCTGACGTTTCTGAAGGCGGCTTCAAATGGCGTCAGGGCTATGCCGTCAATCCGGAACCCAAATCAGAAGAGGATATGGACGGTACCGAGCTTTCACGTTGGGTAAAGCTTTCCGACAGTGATCGTGAAAAGTCGGCTTTTGATATAAAAGGCCCTGTAAAGGAGAAGACCGTAACACAGGAAATGCGTCAGAAGTCTTTTGAAAACAAGCAGACCACCGATGATCATGGCATGGTAATCCTCGGTATAGCTACCGATCAGGAAGGCAACCGTTACTACAAAGTCAAGAACTCATGGGATACCAACCAGATTTATGATGGCTATTTCTACGTATCCGAACCTTATTTCCTTGAGAAGACTATCTCAGTGATGGTTAACCGTAATGCTGTTCCGAAATCAATATCTGCCAAGTTCAAAGGCTGATTACGACAGCGAGCTTAATACTTACAATAGGATAAAAACCACAGGCAAGTATCTTATCGATGAGATACCTGCCTGTGGTTTTTATCCTATTGTAAGTATTATCGTGTCAGCGGATTATAGCACGGCCTGCCCATACACAGAGTATACCTAATACTACGCTAAGGCCAAGATAAATAGCGAATGTAGCCCAATCGCCTTTCGAACCAAGTACCCACATATCATCAGCGAATGAAGAGAAAGTAGTGAAACCACCGCAGAAACCGGTGATAAGCAGTACGTTCTCACTTGGGGTCATTACCTTGGCATGTTCAAGCAGACCGAAGAAAAGACCTATAATAAAACAGCCTATAATATTGACAAGGAATGTACCCATTGGAAAAGCTCCATGCCACATACCGGCTGACCATTTACCTACTAAATAACGTCCGGCAGTACCTACAAAACCTCCGCAACCAGCAATAATAATTTCTTTGAACATAACAGTGTTTTTTATAGATTAAATTCAGTAAATTGATAAAGCAGACATTCATAGTGGATGTCTGCTTTATCAACATAAGTTATGTAAAAATAGTTTAAGTATTTTAAAAAATACTCAAAAATAAATATATCTGTGTAAATTTATTTATAGCGGGCCCAACGTATAAGGTCTTTGATGTTAGGCTTTTTACCGTACATGAAGATTCCGACACGATATATCTTAGCTGCTATCCAAGTCATGCCTACAAACGATACGTAGAGTATAACAAGCGATACCCATATCTGCCATGAAGGTATATCAAAAGGTATACGTGAAAGCATTACCATAGGCGATGTGAAAGGAATCATAGACAGCCACAGAGCTATGGTAGTGTTAGGGTCATTACCTACTGAAAGACCGAATACCAGAGCTACAAGTATCGGCATTATGGCAAATGTCTGCAACTGAGAGGCGTCCTGCACATTATCAACCGACGAACCTATTGCAGCGAAAATAGCTGCATAGAACAGGAAGCCACCGATAAGGAACAGTGTCAGATACATAAAGAGTTTAAGCAAATAACCTACCGACGAGAATAGAGCTACGGCCTTGAGTATATCCGGGTCAAATGCTGAGGTAGCCATATCAAGGCTGCCGCTGTTCATCAAGGCTATCTCTTCGCTCATACCGGCAGGCATGATAATTGGCATAAGGAATGCACTTACCAAACACATGAGTGCGCACCACAGCACAATCTGTATCACAGCCACAAGGCCCACACCTATTATCTTGCCTAACATAAGCTGCAGAGGCTTGACAGATGAGACCACAAGCTCAAGCACACGGTTGTTCTTCTCCTCGATTATAGAGGTCATGACCATCTGTCCGTAGATAAGCAGGAACATATATAGAATAAAGGTCATACCCAGACCAAGCATAAAAGAAGTCATTGATGATACGTCTTTTTCGCTGCCGTCATCAGTAATACGCAGAGTGCGGATAGATGTGTTGACACTTATCTCGTCAAGTATCTCAGAGAGATTATCTATATTGTATTTTTCCAGACGTCTGTCTTCGACAGTTTTCGAGATGACGCGGTTCAGCAGTCCTTCTACCTCCATCGAACCCGATTCGTGAGTGTAGAGCATGACGTTCTGCGGATTAGAAACCACATCGGAATTTATGAACAGTACAGCGTCGTAACGGTCATCATGCAGAGCGGAGTCAAGCGGCATGTCAGTATGTGACAAAGTCAGATAGGACATATCGTCCGCATTTTTTACAAGTTCGGGAAAGATTATACCACTCTCGTCTATGACAGCCATATTTTTGTCCGATGGAGTTGAAAATTCCATAATAAGGACCGGAGCAGCCCAGAGCAGTACCATAATGAGAGGTGTGAGCAGGGTGGTGATTATAAAACTTTTCTTTACCACACGTTCGCGTACCTCACGCGATATTATGATTCCTATATTAGAACTCATTGGTGTCAGTCAGTTTTTATTTATTTAGAAAATCGGTTGTGTCACTGTTGTGCCGGCGGAGTAGCGTTAGACTGTTCGACAGTCCTGATAAAAATTTCGTTCATAGACGGTAAGGCACGGTCGAAAGTTACTATTTCGACTGTATCATTAGCCAGTGAGATGAAATCGTGCATAGCTACATCCTCCTTGAGAGTAAACTCAGCTTTGAATATCGGTCCGTTATGAGTAAGTTCAGGTTTACCCATAGTATGGCTTACCACACGGTCGCCGAGACGTTCAAGAAGTGTGGCCGGTACACCCTGAAAAGCGAGGCGGTAATGATTGCGTCCCATCTCGCGGCGGATTTCGGCTACATTGCCCGAAAGGATATTGTGCGAACGGTTGATAAGGGTAAAGTTGTCGCAGAGAGCTTCGACACTTTCCATATTGTGTGTGGAAAAGATTACAGTCGCACCCTCGTCGCGTAGACGCAGAATCTCGTTTTTGAGCAATTCAGCATTGATGGGGTCGAAACCTGAAAACGGCTCATCGAAAATCAGCAGTTTGGGACGATGCAATACAGTAACGATAAATTGTACTTTCTGTGCCATACCTTTCGATAGTTCTTCGACTTTTCTATTCCACCAATCAAGTATGCCGAAGCGCTCGAACCACATGCGTAGCTGTTCTGTGGCTTCTCGGGTTTTCAGACCCTTGAGCTTAGCGAAGAAAAGAGCCTGTTCACCTACTTTCATCTTTTTGTACAGGCCGCGTTCTTCGGGAAGATACCCTATATTGACAACATCTTCGGCTGTAAGCTGATGTCCGTCAAAAAGCACTTGTCCCTGATCAGGAGCAGTAATATGATTTATAATACGTATCAGGGTTGTTTTACCTGCACCGTTGGGACCGAGCAGACCGTAAATCGAGCCCTCGGGAATATTGACACTCACGTTGTCAAGAGCGACATGGTTGGTAAACCGTTTGGTGATGTTTTCAGCTTTGATTATATCCATACATATTTGATTATATTCATATTTTACGATTCCCGACAAAGAAGGAAATAAAACGAAAAACGGGGAGCCACACCTTGCTCGTTCCGCTCTAAGAGGCCTACCACAGCCCGACATAGTAAAACGAGCAATGGTAGAATCTACCCCGCGGCGTATGAATATGTAAAATATCCTGCTCACAGCATCACTGCTCTGAGT
>CAMWKC010000171.1 GCA_947174735.1 uncultured Porphyromonadaceae bacterium | reverse complement strand
GTTCTTTCTGTTAATTTGACGCAAAGTTACATTGTAATTCTGAAATCACCAAATATTTTTTGCGTAAAAATGACGCAAATTTGTAACTTTTTTATTTTTGAAATATATTTAGTTGGTTATCAGCGCTCAATTATAGCGTATGGAATATCTGTGTTATTCATAAAATAGCCGAACCGCTCAGCTCCGTTGCCAATAGCGAAGACTGGTACCGGATTGGAGGTATGCGAACCGGTAATCCACCCGATACCCATAGCCTCGTTAATGATACGGAATACCCGTCCTACAAAATCGCTATATGAGTTATAGATGGTCTGCTCACTACCGGCTGTACCGCTCATTGTGGCGGCAAACATATCACTCAGTTCCGCCTCGTCTTTTTCGCTAAGAGGTATGGCATCTCCTAAAGAGAAGAGCTCACGCAGCTGTGTCTTCATCTCAGGCCAGGACATTGAAGCTGTCTCCGCTATGTTGCGACACATCTCGTTGAATTTGTCTTTCGACATTTTCTGTATGTCTACCAAGTCAAACCGTGCGTTTCCCTTTGCTGCCATACCGCCTGTATCATGGTCGGCTGTGACGATTATCAGAGTTTCGTCGGGGTGTTCAAGATAGAAATTATAGGCATGACGTATGGCGTCCTGGAAAGCCAGTACTTCGCGTATTACGGCAGCTCCGTCGTTGCTGTGTGCCGCATGGTCGATATTACCGCCTTCACACATCAGAAAGAAGCGTTCGGGGTGGGTCACACTTAGATGGGAGATAGCTGCTTCAGTCATATCAGGCAGGTTGAGTGAACCCCACGGACCGTCGATAGTATATCCGATACTCCACGGATGCTCGGTGTGAGTGTCGAGAAGGAACTTACGGGGCGCTGTCGAAGCATTGAATTCATCAAGACCGTACACGACATCGAAACCTCCGCGACGCAGTACATCGGCAGCGTCGGTACTGCCGCGCAGCCCGGCGCCGGCTATGAGGTCGTAGCCGGAAGCAGCAGCATCAGCGGTTATGTCGTCGAAGAGTTTGCGATCGCGCACATGAGCATAGAAAGCGCCCGGTGTGGCATCGTCAGGGGCTACTGAAGTAATGATACCTATGCCGTAACCCTGGTCTTTCAGATTGACAGCTATTGATGTGACCGGTATTGTATCGGGCGACACACCGAGCATGTAGTTATTAGTCTTATTACCGGTAGACAGAGCTGTACCTGCGGCTGCTGAATCGGTAGTAGTGGAAGAGAAAGAGTATGTCTGTACAGGTGAGGCCACAGGAAAGGTCATCATCAGCGGCAGTGAATCGGGGTTGTGTACGGTGCGCAGATAGTTGCGTGTGGCCATGACGTGACCCATACCCATACCGTCGCCGATAAAGTAGAAGATATATTTGGGAGTTTCAGCTCCGGCTGTCAGGGCACACAGGCCGGCAAGAGCGATTGACAGGGCAAAATGTTTCTTTTTCATAATATGGTCGAAAATTTGAGTTTATGTCATAAATAAAAATATGGAAACAGCGCTGTCATAGTTTTACTCCATATCATCAGAATCAGACTGTAATAAAGTTGTACCCATCATCTCGATGGGCTCGGCAAAGGCGTTGAGTAATTCGTTGTGCCGTATCAGTCCTGCCAGTGCCTCGGCTGCTTTGGCTGCTACAGCTTTTTCTGTCGGTGTTGTGGCCATAGCGGTATATTTACATACGGCGAGAGCTATGACATCAATGCCTTCAAGGGGGGTGAGATGCTGGCACAGACGACCCAGACTTGCCAGAACTTCGTCTGCGGTGGAATCAGGGTCGAGAGTACCGGTAGATGTGGTGGAGATAAGCTGGGGACGGTATTTGGCGAGTTTCTCTGTCAGTATATCGTAATGCATAATTTTAGCAGTTTTAGTTTACTGCAAAAGTAATAATTCGCCACCACATTGCAAAGTGTTGGATTTAATAAGCTGCTTTAGAGGTAAGGCTATAGACTCCTAATGAAGCCAGTATGGCTGCTCCTGCCGGTAACGTCCACAGCATTACCGGACTTACTGATGAGACTAAAGAGAGGACCGGCCACGATAAGTCCGGCTTTATGACCAATGAAGTGAGAGAGGGCAGTAACAAGCAGGTCAGCACGCCGGCTACGAACCCTGCAAGAGCTGCCAGGACCACAGCCCGGCGATTACGCCGTCTCATGGCTGCGATCTCATGATTTAGACGGTCGATTGTATCGAGACGGCTTTGAAGACGTGTCATGAATCGTTTGTCGGATGATATATGCGGATTGAAATTACTGAACAGTGCTTTCAGCTCATCATCCTGAGTTGGTATATCGGTATCGCTTTTTAGCATAGATTCTGTAAATGTCACGGTTATGATTGGTTATAGCAGGTTACGCAGATGTCGTCGGCCACGTGCTAAATGTTGTCTTACCGCCTCGTCTGTTGTTTCCGTTATAACGGCTATCTCTTTGGTAGAATAGCCTTCTATATAATATAACAGCACCGACATACGCTCTTTCAGCGGCAATGAGTCGAGTGCTGTGTAAAGTTCCTGATAACGGAAAGTGTCGTCGGCTCTCTGCTCGGCTGTTATACCGAGCAGAGAAGCCGGGTCGTCGGAGACTCTTTCTGAACGCCGGTGATTGAGAAACAAGTTGTAGCCTATGCGGTAAAGCCACGCTTTGAAATTGTCCGGTCTGTCTCCTTTGCTGAAGGCAAGATATGCCTTTATATAAGCTTCCTGCGCGAGGTCGTCGGCCAGTTGTACGTCTCCGCAGCACAATGCTGTCAGAAAACGTCTGAAACCTGTCTGCGTGATTTTTACCTGCTCTATGAACTTCTGGCGTGTCATAGTTAAGGCGATATAACGATTATATATCTTTACGGGTCTCTATGTTACCGCTTTCTTCCTGCGATTTAATCTGATTGCGTGTCAGACGACAGACCAACAGATAGCTTATGCCTATAGCCATCGACAGACCGCCGGGTAGCATTGTAAAGCCTATAATATCAGAGTCGAACGGAGTACCGGTGAGAAGCAGTATTAAGGCTGCAAGAATAAGCACCATGCCGATAGCGGAGAATATGCAGCCGCGAAGCAGACGGAGATTAAGTAGTTCTTCAGGGGTCTTACGTGGTCGACGCAGTGATTCAACCAGACTTTCGACATCTACATCTTTATTGACCTCTATTGCTTTCATAAGTATCTGCGTACGGCTTTTGTTAATGTTCATTTTGGTCAGAGACGTTATGAGCACTACAGAGACAGGTAATACTACGCAGACAAATATAGGTACTAAGGTAGCACTTGCTTCCATGATTCGGATTGTTTTGAGATGATGAATAATTGTTGTTTAAGAAATCGGTTATTTCCGGAATTGATTTCGTAAACATGACACATCTCATCGTCCGAATGTGACATCGATAGCTATTTTTTATGCCATCTGCTGCATTTCAACAAGACGTCGGTAATGACCGCCGAGTTCCATAAGCTCAGCGTGTGAACCGCGCTCCACGATTCGGCCTTCGTGCATGACGCAGATTGTATCGGCATTGGTTATGGTGGACAGACGGTGGGCTATTACTAATGTGGTACGGTTACGCATAAGGCGCTCCAGTGCTTCCTGCACGAGACGTTCGCTTTCGGTGTCGAGTGCCGAGGTAGCTTCGTCGAGGATGAGTATCTGCGGGTTCTTGAGTACGGCACGTGCGATACTGAGGCGCTGGCGCTGTCCGCCCGACAGACGGTTGCCGCGGTCGCCGATAGTTGTATCGTAACCTTCAGGCATAGCCATGATAAATTCATGAGCATTGGCTATACGGGCTGCGGCCTCTACCTGTTCGCGTGTGGCGCCTTCAGTACCGAAGGCTATATTGTTAAAGACTGTATCATTGAAAAGTATTGCTTCCTGATTGACATTACCCATCAGTGAACGTAGGTCGGCAACACGATATTCACGCACATCATGACCGTCGACTTCGACGGTGCCTTCCTGCACGTCCCAGAAACGGGGGATAAGGTCTACCAATGTTGATTTGCCTGAACCTGACTGACCGACAAGCGCCACAGTGTGCCCGGCCGGAATGTCAAGGTCGATGTGGTCAAGCACACGGCGTTCTCCGTCGTATGAGAAAGATAGGTCGCGCATACGTATATGTCCCTTGCTTTTATCGCCTGTTGGTAAGGCAACCGGTGTCGCTGGGTCGGCTATAGGATTGCTGGCATGAAGAATCTTGTCGATACGTTGCATCGAAGCCATACCTTTCTGTACAGAGTACGAAGTCTTTGAGAGTTCTTTGGCCGGATTGATAATACTGTAGAATAAGACCATAAAGAGGATAAATGCTCCGGCGTCAATCGAACTGTCGCCTGCCAATATCAACGAACCTCCGAACCATAGCACTGCCGATACGGCTATCGTACCTAAGAACTCGCTCATAGGGTGTGCTAATGCCTGACGATAGTTAAGACGGTTGCACTGTCGGTAATAAGTCTGGGTCTCTTCGCCGAAAACCTTTTCCATGTGCCGTTCGGCATTGAAGGCTTTTATAACTCTGAGTCCGCCGACACTCTCTTCAACAGTAGATAATATGGTGCCCCAGGTATTCTGAAGTGACAGCGACTGCGCTTTGAGTTTTTTACCCACCGCACCCATTATCCAGCCGGCTATAGGTAGAAGGACAAGAACGAAAACTGTCAGTTTCCAGCTCATGACGAGCATAGTGCCGAGACAGACCAGAATCATGATAGGATATTTGACAAGAGCGAAAAGACTCGCCATGACCGAAGCTTCAACCTCAGTGACATCACCTGATATACGAGCCATTATATCCCCCTTCTTCTCACCCGAAAAGAAGCCTATAGGTAACGACAGTATCTTACGGTACATAGCGTTACGTATGTCGCGTACTACACCGTTACGCAGCGGCATCGTACACACTTCACTAAGATAAGCTGTCATAGTCTTTACCAGCGTAAGCACAACGAGCGCTACAGCTAATACAGCCAGAGTGGCGCTGCCGCCTATATCCTCTATAAGACCGGAAGTATAATAGTAGAAATTATTGGTCAGCACATCTGTGACCGAAGCATCACCGAAATGCATCAGTTTGTAATCAGCCGTATCAAGACCGAACAGTATTCGCAATATCGGCATGATAAAAGCAAACGAAAACACCGTGAACAGCGAGGTAAGCAGATTGAAAAGTATGCTGACCAGAATGTTCCACTTATAAGGACGAGCGAAACGATTCAGAAAACTGAGCAAATCTTTCATGTGCGTTAGAATATGAATGGCGAGTATGAATATGGAGCCTAAAGTGTGAAAATAAGAATGTACTGACGAAGAAAGATGTGCAAAATTAGCCAAAATCATCAAAACCTCAAAGACTTCCTCCTCTTCCTACC
>CAMWKC010000170.1 GCA_947174735.1 uncultured Porphyromonadaceae bacterium | reverse complement strand
TATAGGTATATTGTAGTGATAAGCAGGATAGATAGTGGGAGGAAATACAACCTTGGCTCCAAAATTACATAACTCCATAGCCTCGGTGAATGAGAGTTCCTCTATTACGTATGCCGTGTCTATCACCTTGGGGTCGGCCGTCATAAAGCCATCCACGTCAGTCCATATCTCAAGCACCTCGGCTTTGAGAGCAGCCGCTATCAGCGAAGCTGTGTAATCGCTTCCTCCGCGTCCGAGATTGGTGATGTCGCCGTTGATGTCGGAAGCAATAAAACCGCCTACCACCGCTGTCTCCCATTCGCCTTTGCCGAGACGTTCGACTATCAGAGAGTTAGTGAGGTAAGTATCAAGCACATTGGTACCTGATGAATTTTTACGTGTCTTGATAAAGGTACGGGCGTCAAAGTGAGTGCAGTCACCGAGCATGGCGCTTACGATGAGACTTGAAAGACGTTCGCCGTAGCTGACAATAATATCAAGTGCTCTTGGCGAGAGGTCGTGAATAAGTGATACACCTTTGAATATATTACCTAATTCCTCAAGCAGCATACGTACCACCTGTTCTGTGTCGGCACGTCGCAGTTCCGGAACCATTGTACGTGTCATCTGGATATGACGTTCCACTATACGCGCATAATTGTCGAGATATTCGATATTATCTTCTACAGCCATGCGGGCGGTATTAATCAAAGCGTCGGTGATGCCGCCGAGGGCGGAGACAACAACAACTTTACGGCCTGGAGTAGAGTGCACTATATCACGCACATTGGCCATACTCTCGGGGGAGCCCACCGAAGTGCCTCCGAATTTTAAAACCTTCATATAAAGTGTATGAACTGTGAACTTAGTCTCTTGTCAGTAAGACCCGTCAGACGGGAAAAACATTTCAAAATTAATTAAAAATCTTCAATCTGCCAATTTTATGCCAAAGATAAGCTAAAATACAGATTTACGATGTATTAGCGTAAGGGGAGATGAGGATTAATAAGAAAAACTTTGGAAGTGGAACGTGTCAGAGCCGTATAAAGCCATCGATAGAAATCCGAGCAGACAGACTCAACAGTAAGCGCACCCATATCAATGTATATATGACGCCACTGACCACCTTGCGCTTTATGGCATGTGACGCAATAAGCATATTTAGCCTGTAGGGAATTATAATAGGGATCCTCTTCGGCATGTTTGATTTTCTGTGACAGTTCACCGTCACAGTCAGCCATAACCCGTGCGTATAGCCGTTCCATCTCCTCACGTGGTATCGAAGGCCCTTCGGCCACGAGACTGCGCAGCATCAGTTTGGCACCGACAGTAGCGCCGTCGGCCGTCAAAGTAAGTTCCACATCTACAAAATAACGTCCGTATGCTTTCTCGGTACGTCCTACCCAGGTGACCTCAGCGGTGTCACCGTTTGCAATAAACGAACTGAGTTTGTTAATACGGCTCCAATAATAATCATTACGGGCAATAACAATGCGGTCACCACGCTGAAGCGGTGTATCGGCTCCCATCACCAGATTTCGGATAGCCTGATTGAACTTGTTAGCCCGTTTGTTTGAGCGTGTTATGATAAGTGTTTCATCCTGTCCGACAGTACTCCATGAATCGGAAAGATAATCTGCTAAATCATTTGAGGAAATAGCCTTGACATCTTCATAACCCCGTACAGACAGGGCAAACCGAGAAGAATCGAAATCACCGAAAAGAAATTTACGTATATTATATGAATTAAGCAGGATACCGCTGTCTTCTTTCTGGCGTGCGGGAATGTCGAGAGTGGCACATATCGGTTCGAGACCAAGTTCGCGCAGACGTGTCGGTTCCATAGCAGCGCTACGTGTCTGTCCTACAGGAGGAAGCTGGGCTATATCGCCTATGAGAATCATTTTACAGCCCGGAGCACTGTACACATGCCGTACAAGGTCACCTAACAGTGACTGACTATCATTGCTGTCAGTTATCAGAGATGCTTCATCAACAAAAAATATTGTATCGCGGTCATGATTCGGAGCAAGGAAAAAAGAAGTGTTTGACGGGTCAGACGAGTTTCCACGATACAGACGTTTGTGTATGGTCGAAGCCTTATGTGAAGCGAAATGTGAAGCTACTTTAGCCGCACGGCCCGTAGGAGCAAGTATTACCGAACGTATACGGGCGGCCTCAAGAGCCTTGACAAGAGCACCTATTACCGATGATTTGCCTGTACCGGCATAACCATTGAGTACAAATACCTCGCGTCCCTTTCCGTCAGTTATGAAAGCGGCAAGGGCATTGATAAGTACTGCCTGCTGCGTGTTAGGAGCAAAAGGCAGGACAGCATAAGCAGCATCGGCCAGTTGAATAGCAGTCATTGTAAACAGGAATAAAACGCAAAATTAGTAATAAAAGATGAAGATATGATAAAAACAGTTAAAGCAATAAGAAAAGTATGGGAAAAAAGTGTTATCTTTGCGACACCAAACAGAGGACAAAGCAGCCGTTGTTGATAAGCAGCGGGTCCTCCTTCAGGCAGAATTTAGACACACAATATAACCTATTATATAGAAATTCATAATTCATAAAGACATGAAGATTGAAAAGATTATCGGTCGCGAAGTGCTTGACTCTCGTGGCAATCCCACAGTAGAAGTAGACGTAATCCTTGAAAGCGGTGTTATGGGCCGCGCAGCCGTTCCCTCAGGAGCATCTACAGGCGAGAACGAGGCACTCGAACTCCGTGACGGTGATAAGAGCCGTTACCTTGGTAAGGGCGTGCTGAAAGCTGTAGCTAACGTTAACGGTCCTATTGCTGAAGCTCTTATAGGTCATAGCGCTCTTGACCAGATCGGTGTTGACCAGATTATGCTCGATCTCGACGGCACTCCTACCAAGTCTAACCTTGGTGCCAACGCCATACTTGGTGTGTCGCTTGCTACTGCTAAGGCAGCAGCCGCTTATCTTGACCTTCCCCTTTACAAATATATCGGTGGCTGCAATACTTACGTACTGCCCGTGCCGATGATGAATATTATCAACGGTGGTGCTCACTCTGACGCGCCTATCTGTTTCCAGGAATTCATGATTCGTCCCGTAGGTGCTCCTTCTTTCAAAGAAGGTATCCGTTGGGGTACAGAAGTGTTCCACGCTCTTAAGTCTGTGCTCAAAGCACGCGGTCTTTCGACTGCCGTAGGTGACGAAGGTGGTTTCGCTCCCAAACTTGACGGTACTGAGGACGCTCTTAACGTTATTGTTGAGGCTATCAAGAAGGCCGGTTACGAGCCCGGTAAGGATGTTACTATCGGTCTTGACTGTGCTTCTTCAGAGTTCTATCAGGACGGCGTGTATGACTACACTCACCTGAAGACCGGTGCCCAGAAGGAAGTTAACGGCCGTAAGCTCACCAGCGAGGAGCAGGCTAAATATCTCGAAGAGCTTATCACTAAGTATCCTATCGATTCTATCGAGGACGGTATGGACGAGAATGACTGGGAAGGCTGGCGTATGCTTACCAAGCTTATCGGCGACCGCTGTCAGCTTGTAGGTGATGACCTGTTCGTTACCAACGTTAAGTATCTTGAGAGAGGTATCGCTGAAGGTTGCGGTAATTCTATTCTGGTTAAGGTTAACCAGATCGGTTCGCTTACCGAAACTCTGCGTGCTGTAGAGATGGCTCAGCGTAATAACTACACAGCTGTTATCTCTCACCGTTCAGGCGAAACTGAAGATTCTACTATAGCCGATATAGCTGTTGCTACCAACGCCGGTCAGATTAAGACAGGTTCTGCAAGCCGCAGCGACCGTATGGCCAAGTACAACCAGCTGCTCCGTATCGAGGAACAGCTCGGCAAGGAGGCTGTTTACGGCTATAAGAAGATTGCTAAGAAATATTGATTACAGAACATATTTCCAGTTGTCGTGATACTTGAAAAAGTATTCTGACTACTGACAGAAAATAAAAACAGGTCACTCCGTACCGCTGATACAGTACGGAGTGACCTGTTTTTATTTTTGGCTGTTTCGGCAAAGCGTAGTAACTTTGCAATATAACTTAAAGCCGGATATGAAGATAATAACGAAAATAACATTCATAATGATGCTGGCCATGATTATGCCGGCTCATGCCCGTATACGTATGGCAGCACCTGCCGATACCGTCAGAGCCGCACGTATGGTGAACGAATTGCGTCAGGTTCCTGTCAACGGTCTTATAGGACCTCGTGTAGCTGCCGCTGCTGTCATGCTAATAGATATGGAAGGTGGTCAACCTCTTGATAACGACAGTATAGGTACTGCTATAATCGGTTTTGAACGTACTGACGGACTGGGTATGGTAAACATGGCAATGGCTCTGGCAAAGGCTGCCGGCAGTCCTTTGGGACGCTGGCAGGACTATGGCGAGGCACTTGTCAATGTGTCGCGCCGTCGTGGCGAGGATACAGGTTTCGCCAGCAAAATGATATACGGTGCCGACTGGGTTACGGACAATGTGTACCGCGGCAATGTTACCGACCTCACCGAGCGTTATTCGGGCAGTAATGTATTCAAGACCAAATCGCTTGATAAGATTAGTTTCAAACGAGCCGATTATCCCGCGCTTGCGGATTCTGCTACATACGATGCTCTGCGTATGGTTGAAATGGGTTATCGTACCCATAAAATACCGCATCTCAAAAAGGAGACCATAAATAAGAAAGATATACTTAATGATTTACGTGACGGTGACATAATAATGATGCTTGGTTCCGACCCGAGATTTGACATTTATGATATAGGTATAGTGCACCTTCAAGCCGATGGTCCGCACTTTATCCATGTGTCGCCGTCAGCTGGTAAGGTAGTAGAAGAAGCTGACCCTCTGCCGCGTTGGTTCAAGAAAGAAAACCAATACTTTTACGGCTATCGATGGCTGAGACCGGAATAAGCATTTCGCCTGGATTGGTAGTAGTGTTTGACCTTGATGACACTCTATACGACGAAGCTGATTTCGTACTCTCCGGTATAGATGCCGTATTGCCTCTGCTCGGTAGCATAGAAGGGCTCGATACAGATGAATGTCGTCGGGTCATGCGTGAGGCCGTAACTCGGCATGAGAATCATTACAGTGCTCTTGAGTGTTGTCTTGACCATGTCGGTGTTAGGGAGCAGGTCAGTATGGAGAATATAGTAACAGCATTACGTAACCATCGTCCCTGTCACATTGAGCTACGTCCGGGTATGAAACAGGCTCTTGATGAGCTATACAGCCGTGGTGTCATTCTCGGCTTGCTTACTGACGGACGCAGTACGACACAGCGTCATAAGATAGAGGCGCTTGATATAAGTCACTATTTTGATTCGGACGCTATACGTATATCAGGTGAGACAGGCGTTGACAAATACATGGCTGCGGCCTACAGATGGTTTAGGGAGCGCTATCCGGGAAAGAAGTATGTGTATGTAGGAGAT
>CAMWKC010000169.1 GCA_947174735.1 uncultured Porphyromonadaceae bacterium | reverse complement strand
CAACCGTGGCAAGTTGGAAAGGTTGGAACTTCCTTGCGTTTATCGTACTCTTCCTTAAAAAATTTCACAAATTAAAATAGTTTAAACAACTTCAATGCTTTACATATAGACAAGTAAACTTTACATTATTTTTAATCTTATTATAAAGATTCAGGTCTCTCTAAGTACCGGACTGGTACTTAGAGAGACCTGAATCTCAAAGAGGAGAGAAAATATCACATTATTTTACAACCACTTTCACAGAATGTGTCGAACCGTCATAAGTATTATAACGTACAACATAAATACCGGCAGGAGTTTCAAGGCTATAGCCCGGACGCAAAGCGCCTACGACACGACCGTCAGTAGAATAGACAGCAGCTGTATCAAATTCACCTTCAAGTGCCACACAGCCGGCAGCAACTTTAACTCTGACATTATCAGCTAATGTATTCCTGACATTTGTCATACTGCAATTAAAGGGATAAAGTTCAATTTCAGTAGTCGGTCCTTCATTCCAGCCTATAGCATATACATAATACTGTAACTCTTCGTTTTCGAAAATGCTTGTTGCAGCCAGACCCGGCATTACCAGACGGACAGGGCCGGTAAACTCAGCTGAACCAGGCAGGAAATTACGTGTGATGAAATCGAACATGTCGGGTTCTTCACCAGGCAGCACATCAAAGTACTGATCGAAATACTTGGCCTCGCTGTAATTTACTCTATATGTCTCTTCATCGTTTGAAGGATAAATATCAACGGTAGCCTTATAGTATTCACGGTTTACATTAGGATAATCCGGATCAAGCTGCATATCCACCAAAGAGCACTCAAATGTCAGATCGCTCTTTTCGCAGTCAGGAGTCGAGAAATAAAGTACAGCAGGTTCAGTCACAACATCACCGTCAAGATTGAATCCGACAGCATAAAGCACATACTCGGTGTTCCAGTACATATCACTCAGCATACCTTCCTCTATCATATCAGCTGCCATGAAATCCAGCGGACCACGGGTAGTCTGAGGTTCGATAAAGTCCTGCCATGTGTACTGACTGCCGTAGATTTCAGCAAGGAACTTCCACCAGTCTATAATAAGCTTCTCAGGTATATTCTCTACACCACCCTTCATCTCGATTACATCAGGCGTGGTGAGATCATAATAATAATAGATTTCATCGTTTGACGGTGTGATCTGAATATGTGCGTTCATCGGTGTGATGTCGCTTACCTCAAGAGTAATGGTACCCTCCACAGGCTTATTCTCCTCTACAGCCACAAACTCAAACACCTTAAGCGCTGTAGATGGGGACATATCCTCATCAAGACCCATTACTATCACACAGTATTCCTCACCTTTTTGCACACGGTTAAACACGAAATCATGAGGACCTTCAGCCACTTCGGTTCTCTGATCCACATAGTAAAGCATCTCGTCTACTATAAAACGCTTCTCATCATCCGAGCCTTGTGTAAGATCGAAATCATCAATAAATGACTTTGAGAAACAACGGGCCATATAACGGTCATCATTCGAAGGCTCTACATGAGCAGTCGCTGTCATATAGTACGATCCGGCCTCAATACTCAGAATCGAAACCTCAAAAGTATTATCCGAAGCAATAGGCTTCAGAGTAGTAAACTCTTCAGTCGAAACCGGTGCGGTTACATTACCCTCGGGGTCCATACCGAAGGCATAGACTACGTACGGAGTATCGTACATGAGCGTATCATAGAAATAATCGTATATCGACTCGGTCATAGGGCCCGTATGAAGATCATACATCATCATCTCCTGCCATGTAGTATTGTCATAATACGAAGCATTGCGTTCCCATACAGCTATACGGTTTTCGATAACCTTATCGATACCCCCTTTAGCCTCAAATTCTTTAAGGTCCATTACATTCCAATAGTACATCAGGTCATCAGACGAAGGTGTAACCGACACCACTGCGTCATTTGAAGTAATGTCACTGACTTCGAGGGCGACAGTACCCTCATAAGCCATGGCGGTCATACTGCCGGCCAGAGCCAAACCCAGAGCAAAAGTCCGGAAGGTGTAAGTAAAATCTGTCATAATACAAAAGTTAGGTTATTAAATCATAAAAATATCAGGGCATAATCTCGTAAAAGAAATCTATCTATCCTGATCTTCTCGGTTGCAAAACTACATACTTTCTAATCTATAAACCTTAATATAGTTTAAGAAATGAAAGTTAAGTCACCTAAGAGGTAAGAAATTCCCGTTTAAGTCTACTCAGATATTCAGGTGTAACACCAAGGTAGGAAGCTATTATTTTCTGCGACACAGTCTTTATGATAGCAGGTCTGTCGGCTATCATTTTTCTATAACGTTCTGCGGCAGTACCGTTATGCACCGCCGAGTTTTTATACTCCTGATAAAAAAGCTCACCATGAGCATAACGCAACAGCCAGAGAGCCAGTTCATGCGACTCTTCGGCAGCCTGCCAGAAATCCCGGCGGCTTATAACCAGAAGCTCACACTCGCAACAGGCCTCTACCTGATAGTATGACGGCAGTGACATTACGAATGAATGTTTGGAAAAAAATACTGTACCCGGGAGAGCAAAGGCAAAAGTACGCTCACGGTCGCCATTCATATCAACAAAACGCATTATGCCTTTCTTAATAATAAAGACATCATCACAAAGTTTACCACATTCTATGATAACTCCACCCTTGTGATAACGTTTTATCACCCCTTTGGATAGCAACAGGTCAATACTGGAACCAGGCAGATAACCCAGTTCTTGTTCGAGCAGTTGCTTAAGCTCATCATTGTTGTTCATAGGTCATTTCGTTATACGTCGAAAATCTTCGGGAGACAGACGTAGCATTATTTCGCCAAGAGTGGTAATTTCTGACATAATGATTGCAGGTTTTATTGTTTATCCATCAGCTCAAGAAGTCGCATTTCTGCTTCATCAGTTTCAGCTATTATCGCTTCCATACGTTGGCCGGCAGCTGTGAGAGCTTCGTGGCCCATAGTTCCGCTTGACATTTCTGACTCAAGAGCGGACTTTTCAGAATACAGTTTCTCGATGAGTACCTCGAGCTCCGCCATCTCTTTTTTTTCCTTATAAGTAAGGCGTACCTTACGATCTCGCTGACGCATGTCGGCCATTGGTTCCGTACCGCGACGCTGCTGACGCTCAGCTTCAAGACGCTGGCGTTCAGCTTCGGCTGCACGTAATTCTTTTTCTTCCTGTTGTACACAATGACGATAAGTGGAATAGTCACCGGGGAAATCCTTAACGATGCCATTACCTTTAAATACAAATAAATGATCAGCTATACGGTCAAGAAAGAATCGGTCGTGACTCACCACTATGACACACCCCTTAAAATTAGCCAGATAATCTTCAAGTACAGCGAGTGTCATTATGTCAAGGTCATTGGTAGGCTCGTCGAGTATTAGAAAATTCGGCGACTTCATCAGTACAGTAGCCAGATAAAGACGTCGGCGCTCACCGCCCGAAAGCTTAGCTATATACTTCTGCTGTGTCGAGGGGTCAAAAAGAAAACGTGTCAGAAACTGAGAGGCTGTGATTGTGGTCTTATCATCTATACGCACCGTCTCGGCTATCTCACGCACAGCATCAATAACTTTCTTAGACTCGTCGAAGTCTGTCATGCCTTCCTGACTGTAGTAACCCCAGCGTACTGTCTGACCGATATCGAAATGTCCTCTGTCAGGCTGCAATTCGCCGAGCAACAGTTTGATAAAAGTAGATTTACCTGCACCGTTATCACCAACGATACCAACTTTTTCATAACGTGCAAAGGTATAACTCCAGTCATTGAGTATGCGTATATCACCGAAGGATTTGCTGACCCCGTGTGCTTCAAAAATTTTAGATCCGATATAAGTCCCTCCCTGTCCTAACTCTACCTCACGCTGTGACAGATTTATACGCGAACGGGCTTCAAGCTCATGAAAGCTGTCTATACGATACTTAGCCTTGGAGCCACGCGCTTGTGGTTGACGCCGCATCCATTCGCGTTCTGTACGCAGAAGATTACGGACCTTATCAAGCTCAGCACTAAGAGACTCTATACGTTCATCTCGCTTACGAAGATAATAATCATAATTTCCGTCATAGCTGTACACAGCTTCACGGTCTATCTCTATTATCTTATTGCATACGTTATCAAGAAAGTAACGGTCATGAGTAACCATAAGAAGTGTGACACGCTGCCGTGTCAGATAGTTCTCAAGCCACTCTATCATATCAATGTCGAGATGATTGGTAGGTTCGTCAAGTATAAGCATGTCTGGCTCTTCAAGCAACACTTTAGCCAATGCGGCACGTTTGGCCTGTCCGCCTGACAGAGCCCCCATCTTCTGCTCCATATCAGTCAGTTTAAACTGTCCGAGCATCTGGCGGGCACGGTCTGTCATACCCCAGTCATCGGCATTGCGTGCAGAAGGAGTGGCATAGTCAAGCACACTCTGCTCAGGGTCAAACGGAGGCAGCTGTTCAAGATAGCCTACCCTTAGCCCGTTACGAAACACCACATTACCACTGTCATAATCCTCACGTCCGCATATAATACTGAGCAGTGTCGACTTGCCGGCACCGTTACGGGCTATGAGACCTATTTTGTCACCCTCATAGATTCCGAGAGTAACATCAGCAAAGAGCATACGGTCACCATACGATTTGGTGAGTTTCTCAATCTGAAGATAGCTTACCATAGGCTTCTGATGTATATTCTTATAACAACAAAAGAGGGAGAACACCATTAAGGCTGCTCCCCCTCACTTTTTATTTATATGACGGTAGTTATAGTCAGATAACGGCTATAACCTCAATTTCGACCAATGCCTGTTTAGGCAATTCCTTAACTGCGAAAGCGCAACGTGCCGGGAATACTTCACTGAATTCCTCGGCATACACTTCGTTCATAGCTCCGAACAGCGACATGTCGGCA
This sequence comes from uncultured Porphyromonadaceae bacterium, assembly GCA_947174735.1. GTDB lineage: Bacteria > Bacteroidota > Bacteroidia > Bacteroidales > Muribaculaceae > Lepagella. The sequence continues at coordinate 492 of CAMWKC010000169.1, read as the reverse complement.
AGAAGTACAGTAGATTTAACCACATTATCAAGTGTAGCACCGGTTTCGGCAAGGATAGCCTTGATATTGGCTATACTCTGACGTGTCTGAGCCTTGATGTCATCGGGCATTGTGCCGGTTGCGGGGTCGATGGGAAGCTGACCGCTTACAAAAACGAGATTACCGGCTACTACAGCCTGGCTATAAGGACCGATAGCACCGGGGGCTGCGGTCGATTTGAGTTCTTTCTTCATGATAATTTATCCTGCGATTGGGTTGGTCTCTACCCGAGACCGGGGTGTTAAGTAGCATCACATAACTTCGTTTCGCTTGATACTTTTTTACACGGTGGTGTGACTTCAGGCTCACACCACCGCATAAAAAAAGACCTGCTCAAATCCACATTCAAACAGGCCCAAAAGATGTTTCGGTTAGATTGAAAAAAAGTATTATGATGCTTGAGCCGCGAGTGGGACTCGAACCCACGACCTTTTCGTTACGAATGAAATGCTC
>CAMWKC010000168.1 GCA_947174735.1 uncultured Porphyromonadaceae bacterium | reverse complement strand
CACGTACACGTCGTCTTAATCCGGAGATGCACATACCTGAAGCCAGTACAGCAGTGCATCATATCACTGATGAGATGGTAGCTCAGGAACCTACGTTCCGACAAGTGGCAAAATCACTGCTTGAACTGTTTGAAGGGTGCGATATAGCCGGTTATAACAGCAATAAATTCGATGTGCCTCTGCTTATGGAGGAGTTCGGACGTGTCGGTCTTAACTTTGAGATAGCAGGACGTCGATTTATTGATGTACAGAATATATTTCACAAGAAGGAACAGCGTACACTTATAGCCGCTTATAAATTTTATTGCGGCCGGGACCTTGAGGATGCACATTCGGCTATGGCAGATACTGAAGCCACATACGAAGTATTGTTAGGACAGTTACAGCGTTATGAGGACCTTGTACCTGAGGTAGGCTTTTTAGCTGATTTCTCGGCTTCCGGGCGTAATGTGGATCTTGCCGGTCGTATTGTACTCGATGATAATGATGTCGAAATCTTTAATTTCGGTAAGCATAAAGGGCGTCCTGTCAAAGATGTTCTAAGACGCGAACCGTCATTCTTCGACTGGATGATGCAGGGAGACTTCCCTAAGAATACTAAAGACGTGTTGCGCGGATTACGTTACAAGTATTTCAAAAAATAAGCTGTATGACGACGCAAGACAGTCTTTATGTACTCAGAGGTAAGCACATAGTACTTGGTATCACCGGTGGCATAGCGGCTTATAAATCAGCTATATTATTACGGTTACTGATAAAAGCAGGCGCTGAAGTACAGGTGGTGATGACTCCGGCCGGCAAACAGATGATAACGCCGGCTACTATGGCTTCGCTGTCAGGCAAACCTGTGGTGAGTGAGTTTTTCGCTGCCAATACAGGTGAGTGGCATTCACATGTTGACCTCGGTCTGTGGGCCGATGTCATGATAGTTGCGCCGGCTACAGCATGTACCATCGGTAAGATGGCTGCCGGAGTTGCAGATAATATGCTGGTGACAACTTACCTTTCAGCTAAAGAACATGTCATGATAGCTCCGGCTATGGACCTTGATATGTGGGCTCATCCCTCGACACAGCGCAATATAGCTACCCTACGTGCTGACGGAGTTGAGATAATAGAGCCCGGTAGCGGTGAACTGGCCAGTCATCTTGTAGGTAAAGGACGTATGGCCGAACCTGAAGAGATAGCCGCACGTATAGCAGCTTATTTCCGTCGTAAACAATCAATGAAGGGCCGACATATACTTGTGACGGCAGGTCCGACGTTTGAAGATATAGACCCGGTACGCTTTATCGGTAATTATTCGAGCGGTAAAATGGGTTTTGCCATAGCTGCCGAGTGTGCGGCCCGTGGTGCTGAGGTAACTTTAGTGTCCGGACCTGTATCGTTAGCGACCCCTGCCGGAGTAAAGCGTATTGATGTGCGTTCGGCACGTGAAATGCTTGAGGCCTGTCAGAGCGTATGGTTAGCAGCCGATACCGCTGTTATGGCTGCTGCTGTAGCTGATTACCGGCCTGCTCATCCTGCTGATAGGAAGATAAAGCGCGAGCGGGAAGGTGATATTGTCATCGAGCTGATAAAAAATCCTGATATAGCTGCTGCTCTTGGTTCCGCTAAGCGTAAAGGACAGTTACTCATGGGTTTTGCACTTGAGACCGACACTGAGACAGCCAATGCACTTGACAAGATGAGACGCAAGAATCTCGATATGATAGTGCTTAATTCGTTGCGTGACCCTGAAGCCGGATTTATGAAAGACACTAACAAGGTGTCGGTGATACGTGCCGACGGGGCACGTACCGACTATGATGCCAAACTTAAGACTGAGGTAGCAGCCGACATAGCCGATTGTCTGGAATACCCAGTTGATTAATATAACAGAAATGACCATAACCAACCACATAACAGCACGTGTAGCCCTGCTCCTTGTCGGAGCAGGGGGAGCACTGTGTGTGAGTTCCGACCTCTGTGCTCAGGAACTCAATTGTGTAGTTGAGGTCAATGCCCAACAGGTTGAGAGCGGATACAAAAGCACCTTCGAGACTCTCAAGACCTCGATGGCAGAGTATCTCAACGAAAACCAATGGACCAACACAACATTCTCTCCTAACGAGCGTATAGATTGTCGTATATTCCTTACAGTAGGAGAGTATGACGGTGACCGTGTAAAGGGAGACCTGCAGGTACAGCTGTCGCGTCCTGTCTATAACAGTACCTATACTACGACACTGTTCAATTTCCGCGACACTAAAGTGGAATTTGACTATAAAGATGGCGACCCTCTGACTTTCACCGAAAACACTTTTGAGAATAACCTTACGGCATTGCTCAACTACTATGCCTATCTGTTTCTGGCCATAGATTTTGACTCATTCTCTCCTCAGGGCGGTCAGCCTTATTTCGACAAAGCCGCTACAGTAGTACAAATGGCTCAGAGCAGCGGTGAGATAGGCTGGCGCACATTCGAAGACACAAAGAACCGCAGTGCTGTGCTCAGCGCCTACACTGATGCCAATATGGCTCCTATACGCCAGATGCTATATGACTATCACCGCCGCGGGCTTGACGAGATGGTGACAAGTCCGGATAAAGGCCGTGCCAAAATCACAGAGAGTCTGAAAGCCATAGGAGAAGTGTACGATGTAGCACCTATGTCTGTGGCATTGTCGATATTCCGTGACTCCAAGCTTGATGAGCTGGTCAATATCTATTCCAAGGCTCCACAGACGGAACGCGATGAGGTGTTCAAACTTCTGGAACCGATATATCCTACTGACCGCGAACGGCTCAACAAAATCAAGAATCCCGAACAAAAATGATGTTGTCACCATGCTGCAACGCCTAATTATCAATAACTATGCTCTTATTGACCGACTTGACCTGACTTTCGGGAGTGGTCTGTCGATTATAACGGGTGAGACGGGCGCCGGCAAGTCAATAATGCTCGGAGCTCTTTCTCTACTGTTGGGTGGACGTGCTGATACCAAGGCTATAGCTGATAAAAGCAGCAAATCTATAATCGAAGCTGTATTTGCGGATGTTGATGATTCAGTACGTCATATAATGGAGCATAACGGCCTCGACTGGCTTGACGGCGAGGTAACATTGCGGCGTGAGATAACTCCGGCAGGACGTTCACGTGCTTTTGTTAATGACACGCCGGTGACACTGCAGGTACTGGCCGAAGTCGCTACGATGCTGGTTGATATACACTCGCAACATAGCAATCAGTTGCTTGTACAGTCGATTCATCAGCAGCGTCTTATAGATGCCTTCGGGGTGGACAGAGAAGTTATTGACAATTATAGGACAGCCTTCAGGACATACGCCGGAATGCGTAGCCGACTTAAAACTCTGAGAGAGGAAACAACCCGTGCCGTGCAGGCTCGTGAACTTCTGGAATTTCAATTGGACCAACTTGATAAACTTAATCCGCGACCGGGAGAACTGGCAAAAGTAGAACGTGAGTTTGATATGCTCAGTGATGCTGACGAAATACGCGAGCGTCTCGGTAATGCTATAGGCTGGCTTGGCGGCAACGAAGGTTCGGCGCTTAATGCACTTTCCGAAGCACGTGCTGCCCTTGATTATGTTGATTTCGCTGTCTTTGGTGAACAGGTGGGTGAAGAACTTATGGAGCGTCTGAAAGTGTTGGCTATCGAAGCAAAAGATATATCCGAGACACTTGAACACTATATGAGCAATGTTGAGGCTGACCCGATACGTCTGGCTAAAGTCAGTGCACGTATGAATCAGCTGTATGAGGCTAACAAGCGGTTTAAGATAGTTGAGGATGACGGTCTTGTCAGACTGCGCGAACGTCTGCGTTCCCAGTTTGAGAGTATAGTAAATGCTGACAGCAATATCGAGGAACTCGAAGCAGAGACCCGGCGTATGGGACGTGTGCTTAAAGAACATGCCGAACGCCTCAGCGAGCAGCGTCGTGCTTCGGCTGTAGCTTTCGGAGCATTGTTAGGTGAGATGGCCCGGCCGCTCGGACTTAAAAATCTTGTATTCGAAGCTAAAGTGGAACAGGGACGTCTTACTGCTGAAGGGCAGGATACGGTGACTTTCTACTGTGCCTTCAATAAAAATCAGGAGCTTCAGCCGATGTCTAAAGTGGCTTCCGGTGGAGAAATGGCCCGTATGATGCTATGTATAAAATCTATCATGGCCTCACGTATGAATCTGCCGACAGTTATATTCGATGAGATAGACACAGGAGTGTCGGGTGATATAGCAGATCGTATGGGAAGTATGATGGGTGATATGGGTAAAGAGATGCAGGTGCTCACGATTACACATCTTCCGCAGGTAGCGTCGAAGGGCGCCAATCATTATAAAGTATATAAAGCTGATAACGAACTGAAAACAGTAACCTGTGTGCGTCATCTCACTCAACAGGAAAGAGTAAAGGAACTGGCCCGTATGCTGGCCGGTAAGGAAATAGACACTGCCGCTCTGCGTAATGCCAGGTCGTTGCTCCGTCAAGGTAAATGAACTGTAACCGTGGTATAGCGGGAATACGGAGGTGACAAATCTGAAGAAACAATAATATATAATGGAAAAGACAGATTACATATTCGGTCTGCGTGCTATAATTGAAGCTATAGAGGCCGGTCGAAATATTGATAAAGTATTAATACGCAAAGACCTGGCCGGAGGTGAACTGGCACGAGAACTGAATGCTAAGATAAAAGAATATGGTATTGTGGTTCAGCGTGTGCCTATAGAAAAGCTGAACCGTATCACCATGAAGAATCATCAAGGTGCCATAGCTCTGTTGAGTCCGATAGAATATCAACGTCTTGAAAATATTGTGCCACTGCTTTATGAGGAGGGACAGACACCGCTATTGTTGCTGCTTGACGGTATAACCGATACACGTAATTTCGGTGCTATAGGCCGTACAGCCGATTGTGCCGGAGTCGATGCCATAGTGATACCTGAGCGTAACAGCGCCACGGTCACTCCTGATGCACTGAAGGCATCGGCCGGCGGATTATTTTATGTACCGGTATGCCGCGAACGGGATATAGCTAAGGCTGTACGGATGCTTAAAGAGAACGGCTATCATATAATCGGCGCTACCGAAAAGGGTGCACGTCCTTACACGGAGGCTGATTATAAGGTGCCGGTTGCCATAGTTATGGGATCGGAAGATACAGGCATAAGCGATGAGGTGTTGCGCCTGTGTGACGAACTGGCTGCAATACCTATTTTAGGACAGATAAGTTCTCTCAATGTTTCGGTAGCAGCCGGTGTGATGCTCTACGAGGCAGTCAGACAACGTCTTGAAGCAGGATTTACAAAGGAATAAATAAAAAAGAGGCGTAAATTTTGCGTAATAGCGTCCGAAAAGTTAAATTTGCACTCTCTAAACCGGATAGTGCGTCTCCGGCGCCGTGTCTGACCATGATGTCGGCGTATGTCGG
>CAMWKC010000167.1 GCA_947174735.1 uncultured Porphyromonadaceae bacterium | reverse complement strand
CGGGTATCTGTACCGGGTAGACATGATTGATAACACTGTGGTAACCGACTCAGTATCTGAAACTGTTGATACAACACCCGGCAATGATGTAATGGTGCAGCCCGACGCCGCTGCTTCGAATGACAGCTCTCTGTATCGTCTGGCTATATACAGACGCGATGACAATCTGCACGGTGAGCCATGGATAACGATGACAGGACGTCTTACAATAGAGGGGTCTGAGGGCAACCGTATCTATCATTTCAATGACACGTTAGGCGATACCGCTCAGTATGCCTATGACTGTGTCAGCGAGGATGAGGAACCGGAAATAGTTATAATACCGGCCGGCCAGGCGGAACTGCGTCATAAAGTGCGCCGTGCCTACTGGCGTGACTATCTTTCAGGACCACGCTAAAATAAGGATAAAATAAAAAGATTGTGAGGACTGTCCAAGCGGATAGTCCTCACAATCTTTTATTTTAATGTCCGTCCTTGCTACCTATTCTTCATCTACCGGCGGAGCATACGGTGACTGTTCAGAACGCTTGATATTGACGTTGTCATGACTTAAAGGTACTGAATTACGCAACTTGCGCACTTCTTTCTGCAGACGTTCACGGTGATGAGACAGACGTGAATTCTCATCTTTTACTATGTACATTTCGTCTTTAAGTTCGCGCAGATTACGCTTCATATCACCATAACGGCGTGCCAGCATCAACAGTACCACAATAAGTACAAAAGAAGCCGACAAAGAAATCAGTATTATCTTCTGATCAAACGATATTTTGGCATCACGTACAGCTATCTCGGCTTCAGCGGCACGTGCTTTCAGTTCGCTGACATCGTAGCGTATCTGCATCTCACGGTAAGCCTCGGCACTCTGCTGGTTATTATACTCCTCAAGCAGACCGTTATATTCCTTAAGAGCACTCAATAGCGATGCCTGATCACCTGTAGCCTCTGCCGCCTCTTTAAGCAGACCTAACATCTGACGGCGTAGCAGCGGTTTATCATGATTGGTTTTAAGCCATTCGTTTATCAGTGTCACAGCCTGCGGATAATTCTTCTTCGCCATATTATAATATATATCAATGCGGCGAGATTTATCATAATCGGCTTTTACATCCTTATTAGTATGTGCTAACTTTAGGGCTTCTGAACGCAGATGTTCAACCTCCTCAGGGTCAAGAGCCTCATAATTATTCAACATACGCCGGTAGCATATATATAGGAAGGTATCGTAATTACGATAGTCACGTCCCATATCCTTATACTCTTTCTGCAACCCTTCTATCACATTGAGGAGCTTACGATCAGCTTCAATAGCCTTATCATGTATATCATTATTGGTATAGAAGTTGGCCGAAGATGTATAGAACATATTGCGTAACTGGTATATCTCCTCAGGCAGTTCATCAATCATCTTTGACAACTTGTCAAGATACTCTTCATAAAGTGAGCCGCGAGTCGTAGTGCCCATATATAACACAAGACTGTAGAGCTGCTCTATCTGCTCGTAGAGTGACCGCTCGTCAGCATTGTTCTGCTGTTCTTCCTGGGTCATAAGAATCTTTCTGATTCGCTGCATACGGTCTTCTTCGTTCAGAAACGACACTCGGCCCGTAGTGCGTTGCAGTGACACGAACAATTGTGTGGCACTACGCTGGTCTCCTTCGGGTAGTTGTCCGGCAAGATTATAGAGGTGCCGAAGTATCGAGTCGTTGCGGAGATAGAGTACCGACAACTGACATAACATGTCAGCCTGTGCCTCAACATTATCAAGTCTACGGTTAAGTTCGAGTATTTTCCAGCCGTAGTCTGACTGATTACGACGTTCCGACAAGTCGTAGATGTCATATAGAAGCTTGAGACTGTCCTTAGCATTATCGGTATGTGCAAGCTTTTTGCCAAGGTCTTCTATCAGCGCACCGGCGTTGATCTGAGCTCTGACTGTCGCAGTCAAGCTGCATACGACAGTCAGAAAGATTAAAAATAGTTTCACGAAACAGGGTACATTTAGTTTTTCTTACCCACCAGCCAACATTAAGGACATATCGGATCGCAGGTTTTGACAAGAAAGATTCATGATTTGCAAAGTTAGAGAATAATAGTCTAAACTACAACTTCCTCTCCGTTTTTTATATGGTTTTACACCATTTTTAAGTTATTATAGAATACTGCGGGGCAGAATCAGATAATTCTGCCCCGCAGTATTCTATAATAATCGGGATTATTACTTCACAAGTACTTTACGGGCTGCGCTGCCATCGGCAGGAACTGCTATATAGAGACCCTTAGGAAGCGTAGAAATATCTTCTACCTTAACAGCAACACGTACACCGTCAAGGGTGTATACATCACACAGACCGTTAAAGGCACTGATAGTTTCCACACTTACCGGACTTCCGATAACAAATGAATGTTTTGTGCTGTATGCACGCCCTCCGACACTGAAACCGGTGGCAGGAGTAGTGAAAGTCCATGTCCCCTTCTCATCAAGCGGCAACGGAAGTGAGAAGACCACTACGTTAGGCTGTTCTTCAGATACCTTACCTGTGAGAGTATAGACTGCCACACCGTTGGTAAGTGTAGCATAATCGCTATTCTGACATACTACATCCATACCCGGTGCAAAAGTCAGAGTAATATCCTGAAGCTCCTTAAGACCTTCATTTTCAGGTGTCACAGTACAGGGCAGACTTGTATTAGGCAACACGGTGTACTCAAACCAGTAGCTACCGTTACGACCTTCACTGGTCTGATACATAGAATCGGGTATGTAAAGTACATAACGTCCGGCTGCCGGGCTGATGATCTGAGTCTCACCAGACACAGGTACCAAAGCAAGCAGAGTTGACGATTTCTTGACAGCTGTAAAACTACCGGCAGACATTGATGTGTCAAAACTTCCGTCCTCATTCATCGGATAAAGCTGCGCTTTGGCTCGGAGAGCGTATGTTATAGGAGTGCTTTCAGATACTTCAATCAGGAAAGTAGCGTCAAACTCCATACCGTCTACTTCATGTTTAACAGGAGCAAACTCTTCATATTCACCCGGCGCAGGCTGTATAGTAATGCCTTCTTTAGAGTTAGGCACCACACGGTAAGTCACCTGATCGGCAGGAGAAGACCATGATGCTCCGTTGCTGCCTGTGGCTCGTATCAGACTTGCAGGCAGATTAAGCATATATGTACCCGGAGTGGTAATCGGCTCACTAAGAGTAAGGATGGCTTCATTTCCTTCGATGACTGTTGTTATAGTTAAACCTAATTCATCTCCAAACAGACTTTCTATATCAGGCGTACCGGAGATTCTGTATGACTCAACAGGCTCGGAATCTATCTTCTCAGGCAGAGTAATTCTGAATTGGGAAAGTGAAGTATAACTTCCGTCACGAGCCGGAGAAATAGTAACGGCAGTTTGACTGATAGTCCAATTAAACTCCATAGGCCCGGTAGGCTGACCGGTGCTCATATCCGTAAAGAAGCCTTCTGGCACAGTCACCGTATAGTGACCACCGGTATTGGCGGAACCATTCATAAAGAATGTCACATGAACATCACCAGTCTCCGTACGGTCAAGACCCGAGAAGGTGTACATGTATTGCCTGTTCGAAGCGGGAATCTGACGTATAGCTTCACCGTCACGACTAAGTGTGATGTAACCCGGAGTAAGACGGTTAATACTGAAATCACCCATAATCTCAATCGAACTCAGACCGGCCGGACAATCCTCAAGATTTATCTGACCCTCCGTAGGAGCAACCCCATACGCCCACGCACCAAGAGCTGGAGACACGGCTGCCACGGTCACAGCCGCCAAACGTAAAAAACTGTTCATCATTTGTTTAGATTTATAATGGTACTAACTGAAAACGCTGTGTCGCCCTGTCAGTCTTCAACAGACTTCCAGACCACACAGCGCGATATGCAAAGTTAATAAAAAATTTCTAACTTTCTAACTCAAAAACATCTCCGGTTCTTGCAAAATGCATCTTCCTTTTTTCTTCCGGCCTTAGCCTTCTTTTCGGCGTCAGCTTTTGTATCGGCTTCTCCGGAAGTCACTTCTTACGCTTAGGATCGCAGGTCAGACCTACGCCAAGCTTATTGAAAATCTTATGGTCTACCTCACCGAGCATCACAGTCGAGTGCATTTCGCAGCCCCGAAGCAGCGGTAGGCACTCCAGAGCCTTACGGCAATTCTCATCATGAGTGCTGAGCACCGACAGCGCCACTAATACCTCATCTGAATGCAGACGCGGGTTGTGACTGCGCAGATAGTCTATCTTAGTATGCTGTATGGGCTCTATCATATCCTGCGGTATCAGATGCACATCATGGTCTATCCCGGCGAGATATTTTATTGAATTAAGTATCAGGGCCGAACTACATCCTAACAGATCGCCGCTACCGGCTGTAATAATAGTACCGTTCGAAAGCTCCATAGCTGCACACGGCACCCCTTCCTTAGCAGCACGCTCGCGTGCCGCACGCACACAACGGCGGTAAGCCACATCAATACCAGCCTGTTTGAACAACAGCGAAATCTTATTGACCTCGGCATCATTACCTTCACCGAGTGCAAGTCGATTATGAGCGGTAAAGAATCGGCGTATTATCTCATTGTGCGAAGCATGACAGCACAACTGGTCGTCATTGATACAGAATCCTACCATATTCACACCCATATCAGTAGGCGACTTGTAGGGATTCTTACCATATATACCCTCAAACAGAGTGTTAAGCACCGGAAATATCTCTATATCGCGGTTATAATTGATAGCCATCTTGCCGTAAGCTTCCAAATGGAACGGGTCAATCATGTTGACATCGTTGAGATCAGCTGTAGCTGCCTCGTATGCTATATTGACGGGATGTTTAAGAGGCAGATTCCATACCGGGAAAGTCTCGAACTTCGCATAACCGGCATCAATACCGCGCTTCTTCTCGTTATAGAGCTGACTGAGACACACAGCCATCTTACCGCTACCGGGACCTGGCGCCGTCACAATTACCAACGGACGTGAAGTTTCGATATAATCATTACGGCCGAAACCCTCGTCAGAGGCTATCAGTGACACATTAGAGGGATAACCCTCGATAATGTAATGGAAGTAAGTAGGAATCCCCATGTTTTCCAAGCGCTTGCGGAAAGCATCGGCACTGCGCTGACCGTTATAATGGGTCACACATACAGACCCCACCTTAAAGCCACGTTGAATAAACTCATCACGCAGACGCAATACATCCATATCGTAAGTGATACCGAGATCAGCGCGAATCTTATGTTTTTCGATATCCAACGCACTGATGACAATCACAATTTCAGCTTGATCTTTAAGCTGCTGCAACATACGCAGTTTACTGTCAGGCTGAAAACCGGGCAACACACGGCTTGCATGATAGTCATCAAAGAGCTTGCCGCCAAGCTCCAGATACAACTTGTTGCCAAACTGAGCTATACGCTCCTTAATAT
>CAMWKC010000166.1 GCA_947174735.1 uncultured Porphyromonadaceae bacterium | reverse complement strand
CTGTGAGATACGGGAAAACAGAATAAATCTTCGGTCTGCGGCTGTGGCACAGAGTATACGTTGCGGAATAAGAGGTAGGAATAAGTTATAGGCGTGCAAATCCCGCAGCCGCACAGAAAAGGAACAGGGAATGGAAAATGTAGGGACATCGCTCCGCGATGTAAAACCGGGAAATCAGAGGGCCAATTGTACAGGCCGAAGGTAAATCCCTACAGATATAATCAGAGAATGGAATCTTTTATAATGTTAGTAATATAACGTACGTCATCATCTGTGACATACGGACCGGCGGGAAGACATATACCGGTATGGAACAGCTCCTCGCTCACGCCGTTGACGTAAGCCGGAGCATTGCGGTAGACAGGCTGGCAGTGCATCGGTTTCCACAGAGGACGAGCTTCCACATTAGCCCTATCAAGAGCCACACGCAAAGCCTCCACATTGGCGTTGGGCTGACAGTCGGTGACAGCGGTTGCGGCTGTATGGGTGACACCCGCAGCTCCGCCCACTGCACCGGTTATAACCTGTTTATAAGCCTCCTCCTGACCCTTTATGTGCAGATCGGGGTCAAGAATAGCCGTGCACAGCCAGAAGTTGGAATCGTAACGCTCCGACGGATTGCCGTGCATCATGATACCTTCCACATTCCTCAGCAGTTCGCAGTACATTTCCTGCACATGCTTGTGATGGGCTATATGGTCCTCGAGCACCGTCATCTGTCCGCGTCCTATACCAGCACAGATATTGCTCATACGGTAATTGTAACCTATAGCCTCATGCTGGTAATAAGGATACGACTCGCGGGCCTGTGTGGCGTACCACAGTATCTCACGCGCACTCTCAGCATCCGGACAAATCAGCGCACCCCCTCCCGAAGTGGTTATCATCTTGTTGCCGTTGAACGACAGCACGCCGTAACGTCCGAAAGTACCTAACGACTGTCCGTCAAAGAATGAGCCGAATCCTTCGGCACCGTCTTCGATAACAGGTAGTCCGTATCGGTCGGCAATCTCCATAATCCGGTCAATCTGATAAGGCATTCCGTACAGTGCCACAGGTATGACAGCCTTAGGTTTCTTTCCGGTCTTAGCGATACGGTCCTTTATAGCGGTCTCCAGCAGGTCCGGGTCCATATTCCACGATTCCTGTTCCGAGTCTATAAACACCGGAGTGGCACCTAAATACGTTATCGGATGACTCGACGCACAGAATGTGAACGACTGCACAAGTACCTCGTCACCCGCTTCGATACCGCACGCAATCAGCGCAAGATGTACAGCCGCTGTTCCAGCCGCCAGCCCCACTACAGACTTATGCAACGGCTCCTGTCCGTCTTTGCGGTGATTCACATACTCCGCGAGGTCTTTCTCGAATCCGTTGACGTTCGGCCCCATCGGTACCACCCAATTGGTATCGAACGCCTCCTTTATAAAATCCATCTCCCTGCCGCTCATGTGAGCAAGACAGAGATATATTCTGTTGCGCATATTAATTTAATTCTTTATATAGTTGCTCTATATTTGGGAAAGAAAGAGATATTTTCTTCCTGTTCTTGAGTAAATGCACGTAAAGTGAGAAGAGTCTTATAAACTTCTTCATTTACTATTGATTTACCCACTACAAAACGATAATCAGATATACGATTAAATGCTGATTTGAATTTATAAAGATTATCTTCTCCCGAGCCTATACCACCCCCGAGATGAAATATTCTCAATCCATTTTCATAACCCCATAAAGATGCTTTATAAAGTAATAGGTTAGTAGGTGCAAGATACCGATATTCAAATTTGGAGCCAGACAGATGATAATTTAAATAGCCATTAGCAAATATCATTATTGCCATAGATATAATTTCATTATTATACATAGCATAGAATACTTCATAGTTATCATGTAAATCATCATTAATAGAGTCATAAAAATCCTGGGTAAAGTAATAGTAAGGAACTGCCTGGTCATGATCCATAGTAGCATTATAGATATTGCGAAATATTTTCAGTAATTCTCTATTTTTACCATGAAATATTTCTATCCCATGCTTCTCAGCTTTACGAATCATATTACGATTTTTACTGGTAATATTATCCCATATTATTTTAGGAGAGGATAAGTCTATGGCTACAGTCTTTCCCATAGGTACTAAGGACACTCCTTCTGAAAGAGAATCTGCATTTGCTAATACTGGATGGAATCTATAAAAAACAGATATAATTCCTAATTCTTTCAATGTAATCAAAAATTCATCATTTAAAAGTTTATGATCTATGTTACCCTCAGTTAAAAAACCTCCATAACCATATGGAGTCACAGCATCCCAGTACTTACTATTAGGAATTTTACCGGTAAAATTAATATCTTTTGCAATATCCCTAACCATTAACACACAGATAGCACGCCCTTCATCTGTATTATAATAGCATAGAACAGGTATGCCATCTCCATGTAGTGCAAATGCCCGTACATATCCATTTAGATAGTACACATCATAGTTATTAAATGAGCTCACTATCTTATCCCACTTCTGACGTTCTTCAAGTCTTACTATTTCCATCAGTCTATTATAATATACTATTTAATATACTTGCAAGAGTTAACGTGTCTGTATTATCATAGCGTCCATCACAATGAATCGATAGGATTCTATCTCCAAATCTTTTAGCTTCTATATCTCTTAGGGAATCAATTGACCATAAAATCGCCGGATAGACTGAATGCGCTATTAAGTATTGTCGGATATAGTCACGCTGTTCCTTTTTATCAAATAGAAGACAGAAAGAAAATGAAGTATTTTTTTCTGCATTAGCCTTCAAAAGAGTTACTCCCTTTGGAATAATGACTTCATTCATTAATAACTTGTGGTTATTCCTTTTAAGGTCATACCATGCAACTATATCAAACTCACCTAAAACATCATAAGAGCGTTTTGAAATACCCGATAACGCTACATTGGCAAACTTTTCTTCCGATTTTATTAGATTTCTTAAAAATACCGATTTATCTGTTTTTATTCCCTTTAGATATAGAGCTTTCTGTTCCATAGCCTCATATCTTGCTCCAATTACTTTCTCTATCTCTTGAGTCGTATCAAGTTCAGGAGGTAATTCATATCCTAAAGGCGACCATAATATACCGCCATCAGCAATTGGAATAGTTTTTCTTAAAGAAGCTATACACCAATCTGCACTACTAAACTGTGCCCATTCTCCAATTAGATCGTGAGTATGGTCTTCTACAATTTCGGCCTCAACATTAAAGTTTTTTAAATTGTGTAATCCGAAATAATTTACAACTAAAATTCCATCATTTTTGTTAGCGGGGATTCTTTTAACTACTTCTATAGGATCTGCAGTTGGAATACAATTGTATTCAACTAACTCCGTTTCTAAGGTTCGGAGATAATTTAAGGATTCCTTACAAAAATATGAAGGAATCCATAGTTTCCGCCAGTTACGAGCAATCGCCAAAGCCATTAAAGCTTGACGACCGCTCGCATATAAATTAGAGTTGGGAAAATGGTGAAAGAATGAATCACCTTTCGGATAAGATAAGATATGAAAATCGGAACCAAATTCCATTATCTATTATTTACCACGAAGTTCAAGGAATCTGTCAATACCCATTTCTTCTTTATAATTCTCAAAGAGTTTATGAACATCATAAACCGGTTCATAGCCAAGTTCTTCCTTAGCATTAGTTATATCCATTAGAAAACCGCCACCAGTCTTTCGTCCTTCTTCTTTTTCTACATATTCAATAATTGAAGGCTTATCTTTAGGCGAAAAAACATCTATTATAGCCTGACATTGCTCCTGCAATGTAACCGGGATACCAGTACCAATATTATAAAATCCTTCTTTCCTATTTACAATAGCAGCCTTACACAGCATCTGACTAAAGTCGTACACATGCACCATATCCTTAGCATATTCTGGATCGCCCCATATACGCAGTGGCTCACCCTTAATTGCTTTATTTATCTGTGCATAAAGAGGCCGCAGAGTTTTTATTCCGTTAGGATAATAGAACTGATAAGTGCTATATTCATAAATAGTAGGCAAGCGGAAGATAAATTTCTTCAGACCATACTCCTGATGATAATGCTCAATCATATCAAGCATACAGTTTTTCGCAATAACATACATCGCGTGATCTCCTTTGTAAGAGAAGTTACGGGGAGTATCAGGTTTAATCACATAACCCGCCGGGTACTCAGAAACATCAAAAACTGTCTGGGTATAAA
Source organism: uncultured Porphyromonadaceae bacterium (assembly GCA_947174735.1). Lineage (GTDB taxonomy): Bacteria > Bacteroidota > Bacteroidia > Bacteroidales > Muribaculaceae > Lepagella. The sequence continues at coordinate 1,226 of CAMWKC010000166.1, read as the reverse complement.
GAATACGGTCTGCTTTTACCTTTCGACAATATTCCAGAACATTATAACCTCCGATAACAATGCTATCAAGATATTTCTTCCCACTATATTCCTCCATGTATGAAGGAATTTGTGCAGCCAGACACATGACAGCCTGTACATTCTCATGAGGTAGTTTTGAAAAATCCTCAGCCTTAGTAATATCTACAGATATATACTTAATTCCATACTTCTCAAACACAGATGTTTGACGACGACCTGAGGCAATCACTTCATACTTCTCCTTATCGAAGAAGTCATTGGCGTAGAGAGTAAGATACGATCCTACATTCCCGCTAGCACCAAGAATTATAATTTTTTTTCTTTCCATTGTTTTATTATGGATATAAATCAGAGAATATTAATAATATTTTTGTCTATACTCCTTTTCAAATTCTTGTTCGGCCCATTTACGCTTATCAGCCCACCCAAGATCATCAACCTCATGTTGAAGGCCATTTCCAATGTCTTTTCGAGAGATAACATTCTTGATAGTTAAGAATAATATCTGTAGATCAGTCTTTAACGATATGTTATTAACATACCATAGATCTAATTTAAATTTTTCACTGTATGTAATAGCGTTCCGTCCATGAACTTGGGCCCAACCGGTAATTCCGGGTCGCAGATCATGACGATGAATCTGTTCTTTATCATAAAGCGGTAGAAACCACGTCAGTAAAGGACGAGGACCGATAAGAGACATATCACCCTTTAGAACATTAATGAGTTGTGGAAGCTCATCTAAAGATGTGGCCCGAACTATTTTACCAACTTTGGTAAGACGATCTTTATTAGGCAATAAATCTCCATTGGCATCTTTTTCATCTGTCATAGTTTTAAATTTTACCACTTTAAATATCTTCCCATTTTTCCCCGGACGTTCTTGCAAGAAAAAAACGCCGGCACCTTTATTAGCAAAATATAACCATCCAGATACAATTATAAGTATTGGACTTGCAACTATAAGCCCACATCCACTCACAAAAAAATCAATTGAACGCTTAAAAAACTCTTTATATAATTTCATTTTCTTAACAATAAGTATTAAAGAAAGACCTTTATCTCTCTATGGTCTATATTGTTTCTATAACTTTTGAATAATTCCTTAATAGGAAAAAATCTAACTATGTTAGTAAATAATCTATCATTCTATCTCTCTTCTCCCTTATCCAAAATTTTTAAAATATCTTTAACAGTTTTAGGAG
>CAMWKC010000165.1 GCA_947174735.1 uncultured Porphyromonadaceae bacterium | reverse complement strand
CGACAGTAGTGGATACTTTCTATGGTCAGCTGATAGAACAGTTGGTAGCCGCTACACACAAGATGATATTCATTGTCAGATGCTATATACCTGTCGATACCATCCGGCGTCTGTTGGTGGTAGCTCCGCGTAATGCCGAGTACGAGCGTGGCTTTCAGATATGGGTTGAGAGAATAGCTAATCTTGCATCGCAGTTAGGTTGTCGTGTAGTATTTCTGGCTTACCGAACCACGATAGACTACATACGTATCATAGTATCTGAACAGGCTTATGAGATACGGGCTGAAATGATGCCTATGGATACATGGGAGGACTTCATATTATATTCTCCCAATATAGACAATGATGATCTGTTGATGGTCGTTAATGCGCGGCGCGGTTCTCCATCGTGGTCGGGTGACCTGGACGCACTTCCGTCTTTTCTGAGCCGGCACTTCAAGAATCAGAATCTTGTACTGATATATCCTGAACAATTCGGCGGTCATGCATCGGCACAATAAGGGAATATAGGGAATGAAGACAAAGTAAAACAAATAATATACAAAACGGATTATGAAGATATGGATTTTGGTATGGCGTTGCATTATTCTTGCCGTAATAGCGGCAAGTTCTGTTCTGCTGTGTATGTGCGGTCATAAAGACGGAGGTGAGGCTACGAACACAAGCGGCGACACAACGGTAGTAAAACCGACAGCTGATGACACTGTATCCGATGGGACAGACTCACAACTGCCTATTCTTACCTCAGATAGTCTGGGAGCAGTGCGTATAGGTATGGCTATTGATTCGTTGCCTCCTGTATGCGAGGCTTTTTATGATAGTATTGGACGGGTACAGGAGTGTGAATATGAAGAGTACATATTCAGTCGCCGGGGTAAACCGATGTTTGCTGTGATAGATTTCGGAGACGGAAAAGTGGATCTTATCACCTTACTGTCATCTGAAATAGGTGTGGTAGCCGGTACGACAGAATTGCATATAGGCGATAATTTCCATCGTTTACTGGCACAGCGCGCTACACAGGCCGAGTGGGCCGGCTATGATGCTGTAGGCCGTTGGACCTGGACTAACGGCGGAGTCTGGTATATGCCTGACGAGAATATGGGTAACAGTGCGGCAGCCCAGCATCTGCTGAAGCATCTCTATGACAGCATGGCTGCTCCTGATCCGGAAGAATTTCCTTCCCACGTTACGATAGGCTATATAGGTACCGGATTGCCTTTCTGATCTGAGATTATGAGTTACGCGGATTTATCGACTTACATAGGAAATCTTTATGATTCGGTATGTGCTTTGGAGGTCAATACCACCAATGCCATGTTCAGACTGCTGCTGAGCATGGTGCTGGGTGTGGTTGTAGGTGCCGAGCGCAAACGAAAAGGACAGATAGCTGGTATAAGGACTTTCGCACTTATATCGATGGGTGCATGTCTGGCTATGCTGCTGAGTATATACGTGCCGCAGGAGTATATGGGTCTTAAGAACGGCGACCCCGGGCGAATAGCTGCACAGGTGATAACCGGCATCGGCTTTATAGGCGGCGGTGCCATGATACAAAACAAGGGTGCGGTACGTGGACTGACTACTGCGGCCGGTATCTGGATGACAGCCATAATAGGTATGGCTGTAGGCATAGGTATGTATGCCTGTGCCATAGGTTCGACGGTGCTTATACTTATGATACTGGTATTGTTCGAGATGTACGAACGCTGGCGTCATGTCGGACAAGAGACAAAGGTGCTCAATATAAAGGTGCGCGGCATAGTGTCGGATCTTGAGCCTTACCGCAGATTGTTCCGTGACAATCGTGTGCATCTGTCCACATTCTATGTAGAGTATGATTATGACAAAGATGAAACTGATATAAGTTTTCTGGTACTGGTGCATCTGCGCAGTGACCTGTTGCCCCTTCTCGGTGAACTGAGTCATGTAGGTGAGACTATGAGACTTAGCCTATCAAGTCAGATGGATGTATGAAGCAAACAAGCAACCCACAGAAATAACCAATGAACAAACAACTCCCCAAGACAGACAGCCGCACACGTGCTGCGGCCCTGACGGCTCTGACGGTGGCACCGTGGTGTACAGCATTGCCGCAGGAGACAATACAGACAGCCGTCTACAGTGAAATGCCTGACCATCAGGGAAGCGAAAACAGTGGTGAAGACCACACCAACGGTCTGTTAGCAGACTTGGCGTGGGTACTGCTGTTAGGTGCCATAGTAACCTTGCTGTTCAAAAAGCTGAAGCAACCCGTAGTATTGGGATATATACTGGCCGGCTTCCTTGCAAGTCCTAAATTCGTCTATATTCCCTCTATAGCCAATCTGGCCAATATAGAGTTCTGGGCTGATCTCGGTATTGTGGTACTGATGTTTACGCTCGGTCTGGAGTTCAGTTTCAAGAAACTGGTCAATTCCGGCTCGTCAGCGGTAGTGACGGCACTGATTATTATTACCGGTATGACCTTTGCAGGTTTCGGAGTCGGAGTGCTGTTGCATCTGAATACAATCAACTGTATCTTCCTCGGAGGCATGATTTCAATGTCGTCGACCACCATAATTCTGAAGACTCTTACTGACTTAGGTATGCGACAACGGCGATTCGCCTCATTAGTGTTAGCTGTACTCATTATAGAAGACCTGTTTGCCGTGCTGATGCTTGTGTTGCTGTCATCACTGGCTGTAGGCAGTGTCGAAGGCAGCGAGCTTATTATGTCAGTAGCTAAGTTGGTATTCTTCCTGATACTATGGTTTATAGTAGGTGTGTATGTGCTTCCTTCCTTCCTTAACAAGGTAAAGCCTTACCTCAACGATGAGACCATGCTTATTATGGCTATGGCACTGTGCTTCTCTATGGCAATACTGTCTGTGATATGTGGCTTCTCACTTGAATTGGGAGCCTTTATCATGGGTTCGATACTTGCAGGTACCAATGCCGCTGAGAAGATGGAGCATGTAGTCCAACCGGTCAAAAATCTGTTTGGCGCCGTGTTCTTCATATCGGTAGGTATGATGGTAGACCCCGGTGTGTTGGCCACATACTGGAGTGAAATATTGCTTTTAGCCGTCGTAGTGATAGTGGGCATGATATTCTTCGGCACTTTAGGTATGCTCGTAACCGGACAGACACTGAAAGTAGCTATTGAGAGCGGTTTCACACTGACACAGGTAGGTGAGTTCTCATTTATCATCGCTTCGTTAGGTATGAGTCTTGGTGTACTTGAGGCCTCACTCTATCCTATAATAGTAGCTGTATCGGTTATTACGATTTTTACGACGCCGTATTTTGTCAAGATGGCAGGTCCGGCTGCTGCTCTTGCCGAGAAACACATGCCCGGCTGGCTTGCTTCAATAATAGACCGTTATTCAAAACAGACCTCTGACACGAGTGCTACACGCCGTCTGTGGGCCGACGTACTGAAACGCTATCTGTGGCGTATGGTGCTTTATACAGTGATTCTGCTTGCTATAATTCTTATTTCCGAACAGACACTTTTCCCTGTGCTTGAGGGTTTATTCGCACGCTGGGGGCATCTTCTCGCTACTGTGCTGACACTGTTGGCAATGTCACCTTTCCTTGTGGCTCTGGCCTTTACCAGTGTCAAGCCTGACGACCGAATGAAGCTACATTCCACAGCCTCGTTCTATGATGTGCCGTTGGTAGCTATGCGTATAATACGTTATCTGTTGGCATTATTCTTTATAGTTTATTTTATCAGCTCTGCTTACAACAGTCTGATAGGTTGGGGCGTAGGTGTAGTCTGCTTCCTTATTATAATATTGTTCGCCTCGCGCCAGTTGACACAACGCTACGCTAAAATGGAAGAGAAATTCCTGCATAATCTCAATATCCGTGAAGATACGCGTCTTGGCCGTAACAACAACCTTATCGACGATATGCATCAGGCTTACATAGAGGTAGGACCTTATACTCCCTTTGTGGGTGATAAACTGAAGGACTCAGGCCTGCGACGTGACTATGGCGTAAGTGTCAGCAGCATACAGCGTGGTGACATGCTGTTGCCGTTACCTTCGGTAGAAGCACGTATCTTCCCCGGAGATGTGTTAGGTGTGATAGGTACAGATGACCAGATAAAGCATCTGAACGACGATATGCAGAAAGCGGAAGAAGCTATGCGTAGTCTGGCAGTGACGCAGCCTGAGTGCAAACTTCAGAGCATACGTCTGACCGAACAATCTCCGATAATCGGAAAGCCGTTAGCACAGACCAACATACGCGAAGATTATTACAGTATGATAGTGAAAGTAAGACGCGGAGATGAATACGTCAACCCCGCGCCTGATACGGTACTGCAGTCCGGTGATGTGGTGTGGGTTGTAGGCGACCCGACACAATTCGAGCAGATGAGATAAAAGACCCTTATAAAGAGTCAGTATCATTGCCGTCGATGTCATCAGTGGCATCGGCGGCAATGGCGTCTATAGTGCCTCCGTTACGCTGTACAACATAAATATCATAATATGATAAAAATAAAGTGGTCAGAGGAAGTGCTATTATCAGACCTATGAAACCTAACAAAGTTCCCCATATCGACAGTGACAGTAAGATTACGGCAGGGTTAAGGCCCATTGCCTTTCCCATGATTTTCGGTGTGAGAAAGAGGTCCTGAATACACTGTACCACCACATAGACGGCCATACTCTCCCAAAATATCACCCAGAAGTCACCGCCGGTGCTGACAGTGCTGACTATACATAACAGAGCTGTGATAGGTAGTGAGATAAGCTGAAGATATGGCACCATGTTGAGCATACCTATAAACAGTCCTAAGACCACACCCATCGGCAAGCCTATGATAAGAAAACCTATTGCGAAAAGTACACCAACTATAAACGCTATGACGAACTGGCCACGGAAATAACGGTTCATTGCGTTTTTGATGTCATCGAAAATACGGAACACCTTGCTACGGCTACGCAACGGTACAAGCTGGCGGAAACTCAGCATGAGGCGTTCGTAATCAATCATAATAAAAACAAGATAAAGAATGACTACCAACCAGCTTACCACACCGAGTACAAATCCGAGGCTGGTACTTACCAGCGACCACGAACCGGTGAGAGTAGTGCGCAACAGTTCTGTCCATTCCTCACGCGAGAGCATTTTTGATATGGCATTGAAGTCGATGTTGTCCTTTATAAACTGATGTATATTCTGCGAGATATGCGGTATATTAATCTGGGTAGTGGCGTATGTGCGTATCAGTTCCGTCATATTAGAAGCCTCGGAGATGAGGTAGGGGATAAATATGAAGCAGAAGATGGCTATGGCTGTGGTAGCCTCAAGCAAGGTTAGGAGCACAGGTACGAAACGTGTCTGCATACGGGTCCAGCGCATGTTCCACTGCACTACAGGCTCGAGCATATAGGCTATCAGACAGGCTACGAGAAAGGGCAGCAGTACCCCCTTCAGTACGTCGAGTAACCAGATTACTGCCACAGTGGCTATGAC
>CAMWKC010000164.1 GCA_947174735.1 uncultured Porphyromonadaceae bacterium | reverse complement strand
AGCGAAGAAGTCAAGTAACTGCCAACGTATCATACAGGCTGCATTGAGATATGCGTTTACGCGGCTACCTGTTATAAGATTAAAATCGCGGTTCGTGTCTGAATACTTGTGCCAGCCGAAAGAAGCACCGAAATTCCATTCATAATCCAATGATACGTTGTGTGTTATATGCCAGAAAGGGGCTCCCTGTAATACAAAAACTCCGAAAGGAGTACCAATATAGTCACTCGGTGCAGACTGGTCTTTATTTCTATTCTTAAAGCCATCAAAAGACAATAGGTTCAGACCGATACCCTGATAACCTCCGGGACAGTACCGGCGTATTTCAGGATTATTAAACGAGAAAGTATATCTTAGCTGTGAAGCTAAAGCGGTATGTGACGACGGAGTACTGTTGTCGTCGAAATCGGTAAAAAGATCGTCACGTATTGATGAAAATACATAACCGCCCGAGGCTCTGAGTCCCAGATAATGGGTGAGCCCCGAGCGGGAAACGTTGTCGTCTGGCAGTGTTCTGTATGTCTGTGACCATACCTCGGTTTGTAGCAGACATAAGAACACTGCTGTGACAATACTATAACATATCTGTGATAATAGTCTTCTATACGTCATTGAACGTCTTGCTTATATGCTGACTTAACGTAACACTGTCTTTTTTATTTCAGAAGTACCGTCAGATAAGTTAATAACATGTATTGCTATACCTTTTATAATCTGTTGCCATTTTTCGGCTTGTAAGGTTGTAAAGGGTAATGTCTGTCGATTGTTCTCGAATGTTATTTTATCTACGCTATCAATTTCTTTAGAACTCTTTGCTATATTAAGTATTCGCCCTGTCTTACTATCAAGTACCAGAGATAAAATATTGACTCTAATATAATGAGGGGGATATCGAATTGATTCGATATCCCCCTCATTATATTAGAGTCAATATTTTATTAAATGATTATTTTACAATCACTTTAGCTACGGTCTTACCTGCCTTCACTACATATACGCCTGCGTCGACGCTGATGCGGTTCATGGCATCGGTGTTGCCTGTGGCAACAACCTTACCGTCAAGAGTTGCTACGCTGACGGTCTCAGACTCGAAGCCGCTCAGAACAATCTCGCCCTTGCCGCCGGCAATAACTTTGGCATTCTTTACAGAATTTATACCCGTGTGATTTCCAACAACAACCTTGTTCGAAGGTTCACCCTTAATGCCGTTGTCAAGTACAGGTACAACATAGAATTCATTGCTATCCTCGCTGTTGATTGTAGCGGTGTACTTGGTCTCTGAAGTAGTACCGATCATTTCGGCCTCTCCACCGTTAACAGACTTGTAAACCTCATAGTTTGCTACAGCACCTGAATTAGCCAGCTCGAATGTTATTGCATCAATGAAGATACCGAAGATGTCTTCGCTGACATAGTGGAGAGCAAAGCGGGTAGCTTCAGCAGGAAGATTAAATTCATAATCAGTCCAGTCTTCCTGGTCAATATAGAGTACATCAAGTACCTCGAAGTCATCGGGATTCTCCGAACCTGTAGAGTAGGCTACTTCTATAACCTCAGCACCATAATTAGTGGTAAGAGGCTTAACAGAGAAGCTGAATGAGCTGCCGGCTGCTACAACAGGTGAAATCAACCAGTCATCGGCCTTGTCAGCCTGACCACCGCTTGAGATAGGTACAGGACAGAAGGCAAGAAGCATCTGTTCGCCGTCCTTAGCTGTGAAGCTACCGTTGCCACCGAACATCTCATCGAGCTGAGGAGCATTGACAACATTGAAGGCACCGGGTTTGAAAGCTATATTACCTAACAGAGGATCGTCGCTGCTCACACCGTTCCAGCAATAAACATCGGCGCCGTCACGGTCAATATTAGTAAACTCACCGATAGAAGTTGAGCTCATTTCGAACGGAGTCTCGTCTTCGAATGATGCGAAACCACTCGGTACGGAAGGTGTGGTCCATGACAGGTCTACCAAAGTGTCGTTCTGAGGATCTACTTCAGCTGTAAGATCGGTCACTACAACAGCGGTACCCTTCTTAACAGTCATTACAGCAGAAGCTGAGTCGTTAGCGACATTCATATCGCTGCTTGCAAGCTTAAAGCTGACAGTCAGCGAGCCGAGCATATCGGCATTTACATCAAATGTGCAAGTTGCCTGAACCTTCTGGTCGGGATCTACCATATCGTCAGCTTCAACTGTAGCCTCGGCAACAACTTTACCCTCAGCAGTTGTAACAGTGAATTTACCACCCTGATAAGCCATAGGCTTAAGCCCATAGTTCTCAACAACGGCAGTATACTCTGCTTTTTCACCTATAGCAGCGCTCTTAGGACCTACAAGCTGAGTTACGGCAAGGTCATAATCAACCATATTGCGGAGCGAGTAGCTTGCTAACAGGAACATTCCGCCTTCTTCACCGCTTATAACATTCATTTCATAGTATATCCACGAATTATTCTGGAACTCTTCGGGAAGGTCAACCGTAAAGGTGTTATAAGTATTAAGATCATGATTAACTGAAGATAAACGGAATATCTCCTTGGGCTCTACACCGTAACCACAGGCTGTGACTGTAACATCATTCATAGTGCTCAGCATATTGAATTTGAGCTGAGTGTTTTCGCAGTTTACAGTCGTGAACTTAGGCATACGCAGTGTTGAGTTGCCGGCACCGTTAGAAGTAGCTATTATAGCATAACCGTTTTCACTGGCAAACTCTTCACCGAAGATTTCGCCTGGATTATCAATACCCCAGCTGTACTGTACACCTTCGTTATTAACGATAGTAACCGGACTGTAAGTCAGTAAAGCATCTTCAAACTTGTCAATAGCAGGAAGTGTATAAGGCTGACCAAGAACTACGTCAACGAACGAAATCACTGCAACGTCGGTACCGTGTCCGGCAGCTATAGCTACACTCTGAGTGGCCTGAGGAGCACCGGCAGGTACAGTTACTTCATACTCAAATACATCTATACCGAGTTCTTCGTAAAGACTCCAGCCGAAGATACTTTCCTGACATAACCAGTAGGTGAGGCCTGTCTGCTCAGTGTAACCACCGTTTGCACCCTCTGTAGGAGCCTTCCATGTTACTTTTGCAGAAAGGTTGTCTGCGCTTACTTCAGCAGCCATGTCTGTAACGTAACCCGGAACATCTACACCGGTGAATACATTTACATAGACTATTTCGCCTAACTTACCGTCACATTCAGTCTGAACTTTGAGACGGTTGTCACCCTGAACGGTCGGAACTTCGACTGAAACAGTCTCACCGGGCTGACCTGATACCTGAACCTTTGCAACTTCAGAAGTAACTATACCTGTTACTTCGCCTGAAAGTGCAGAGCCGTTGAGAGACTTGGTCGGTAACGTCATAGTCACAGTAGCATTGAGAGCACCCTCAGCACCACCCTTGGCTGTTATATTCTCAGCTTTTTCAGGACCATCGTTGGTAATGCCTGTATTATCAACTTCGAAATCATAGACGTAGAGATAGTATCTGTCTGCTTCCGAGATACAGTGTATACCGATATAGTATTTGCCTGCTTCAGGTACACGAGTGTATGCAGATTCTATTGTAGGCTCGGTCCAGTCGCATACTGTAGGCTCAATGAGTGTAGTGGTCATTGCCTCAGCTGTCGGAGCTGTACCCATCTTTACTTCGAAAGCCTCGGGATACATAGTACTTTCAGCCTTTACCTTCATCTCGAAGCTTATAAGCTCTTCAGTACTGTTGATTTCTACAGGAGGCAGAATCAACCAATCGTCGGCGTTATTGCTGCTGTTGTAATTGTAATAGAATGCATACTTATCCTCATCTATCTCTCTGAACTGCCATGAGCTTGAATCGTCATTATTGTTGAGGATAGTGAACAGTTTTGCCTCAGAGGGGGTGGGAGCAAGTTTAACAGGAAGCAGGAGAGGATCACCGTAAACGAGGTCGTTAGAAGCTGTGGGTGCGGAAGTCAGACCGTTGCAAGAAGCAGTTACCTCAGCTACATAAGCTTCAAGAGGAACGTTTGCCGGCAGACCTGTCGGACAGCTTGTTTCAGTGATATTCTCAGCTATGACTTTACCATTAAGTGTCACAGTGTAGGTAATAGCTGCAACTTCTACATAACCACTGTGTACACCGATAGACACAGGACTCCACTCTACTGTTGTATCAGTAAGTGTTACTTCAGCAGGTGCTACAGGGGTGTCATTACCGACATAGAGGCTCAGTTTGGAGGCGCGGCCTTCAAGACCGTTCACTGACGGTACAAGGCTGAATATATGTGAACCCTGAGCGACAGTAAGGTCTACAGTTACTTCTGCACCAGGCTGGGCAGTACCTTCGCTCATGACATCTTTATCACAGTAAACAGTGTAGTTGATTTCACCGTTTAGCGGATTGCCGTCCAAAGACTCGGTAGGCATTGTCCATGTGATATTGCCGCTGAGTGAACCGTCTTTGAAATCTGCTCCTACTAAAGTGGCCGCCTGCGGAGTTGCCGGGTCAAGGGCAGCAGTCTCGGTACAGATAAGTGATGTGAACTGTGCGCAACCCTCAAGGAAGCAGATTTCTTCTACACTACCGTCTTCAGCTACAGCTACGAGGGCAGCCCACTCATCAGTATTGGGATTCCAGATATAGGCATTGTCACTGGGACTCCAGCAAAGACCTCCGGCATAACCGGTGGTATACTCTATCTCACAGATAGGTTCTGTCTCACCGGTGGCGCGGTTAATTTCGAAAAGCATAGAACTGCCGTCATCGGCTACTTCTATACCTACAAGTGCACCTGTCTGCTGATTGATAGTCATCGCAGTGAAGTCATCAGTATCACCTATATAGGTGAAGGTACTGCTTGCGACATCATATTTGGTAAGAATACAGCCGGTTTGTGAATCATTAAATGTGGTACCGTAGAAAGCCAGTTCCTCAGTATCGAAAGCTGCGGAAAGGAAGACTTCGTTCATACCGGCGTCCAGATTCGCTTCATACATGTCTTCTACATCGCCTGTTTCCGCATCGTAGGTAACGACATAAGCACCTAACAGCATACCCCAGAAAGTGCTGTAGCCGGCTGCATAGACCTTGCCGTCAACTGTTCCGGCACCTATAGCTGTGTATTCGCCCTGAGGAAAAATAATGTTGTAGTCGCCTGTTTCAGCATTGATTGCACAATATCCCAGATCATTTTCAGTCTGTGCAAAATCGGAATATCCCAGAAAACCGAACAGTGAGTCTTCTGCAGGAGCGAACATTGACGGTTTTGCATGACGCTTGTGCAGTACACCTGTGTTCAGACGTGCGGTGGAATGTTGTTTAGTCAGACCGTTGGTTGTCTGATGTACGCGTGATGTCAGGGCCGAAGGGGCTTTGATACCTTTCGTAGCTGTCTTTCGGGGAGCTTCCGTCCTCGCTTTCCTGGCTGCCTTATCAGTGGTCTTCAGGGGAGTTGCCTGGACTGACACACTGGTGAATCAAACCAGAGAAGATAGAC
>CAMWKC010000163.1 GCA_947174735.1 uncultured Porphyromonadaceae bacterium | reverse complement strand
GGGTTAAGTATTGTATGTTAACAAGCCTTACGGAAAGTAAGATAGATTCTAAATAAGAAAGCGATAGATAAATACTTACAATTAGCTTTTGTTCTCTGTTTGATTGAAGAATTTGTTGTAACTTTGCAATCATGAATCGATTTTTTGTGCTTCTGGCCTTAATTTGTATCGCGTTACATGTACGCGGTCAATACACCGGACCGCAGGAGGCGGCCCGAGAGCTCTCTACAGCCGACTCGGTGGCTATGGCCTCGGCCGGTAATATCGAGGAGTTCAGTCGTGAGTTGGAGTCAGTGATTTTTGTGCCTAAAGGGCAGTGGATTACCGGTGTATCAGTATCCTACTCACAGAGTAATCAGAATAAGTATCAGTTTCTCATTATTGAGAATCTTTCTGGTGAGACTTATACTTTCAAGCTGTCGCCGATGCTTATGTTTGCTGTCGCTAATGATTTGGCTCTTGGCGGTCGCTTTTCTTACGAACGTTCGTTAACTAAGCTTGAAAATGCCGACTTGACACTTGATTCGGAAACAGGTTATAATGTTGACCATCTTTATCGCCTGGCACATAACTATTATGGTACGGTTATGATGCGTAATTATTTCTCGCTGGGACGTTCAAAACGTTTTGGATTCTTCAATGAACTGCAATTGCAGCTGGGTGGAGGTCAGGCTAAGATGACTACAGGTACCGGCGAGACGCTCTCGGGTAATTATGAACGTAATTTCAGTGCCTCGATTGGTCTGACACCGGGAATATGTGCCTTTCTTAATAACTATTCAGCTGTTGAAGTCAATATAGGTGTACTTGGATTTCAATATACTCACACGCGCACCTTTACTGATCAGATATATGAGTCAACACGCTCGTCTAAATTAGCTAATTTTCGTATTAACCTGTTCTCCATACAATTTGGAGTATCATTCTACCTGTAATCGCTATGGCAAAGACATATAATCGCTATTTTGTGCTGATATGGCTATCGCTTATAGCAGGTAGCCTGTTTATTCCGTTTGCGTTGAAGGCACAGGTGCCTGAGACATCTGTATCCGGAGGCCGTTATATATGGGTGCCGGATTCTTTAGCAGACCGTGTGACTGAGATTTTGATTTCTGACTCAGCACGTCTTGAAGCTGAACTTGCTGAGAAGGTTATCTACCGTGGCGATACTATATCGACAGTATTGAAGTCTCGTAATCTCGGACGTTTTGACCGCGGTTTGCGTAATTACCTTTATATACCTCATGGTCAGTGGACATTCGGTATTACAGCTTCATACGGCGAGATTTCAACTTCGGATATGGAGATTTTTGACTTGCTCGATAATATTGACTTGAGCGGACATATATTCTCTATAAATCCTTATATCGCTTATTTCGTGCGTGATAATCTTTCGGTAGGTCTTAAGTTCGGCTATAATTCTACCAAAGGTCGTATTGATTCGTTCAAAGTCGATATTGATGAAGATATGAATTTTGATCTTCATGATATAATGTATCGCAATGAAAGTTATTCGGCTGCTCTCACACTCAGACAGTATTTTGGTCTGACACGTCGTGGACGTTTCGGTGTGTTCAACGAGGTTGATTTGACTTTTGCTTCAGGCAATGGTGACTTTGTTCGTCCTTATAACGGGGTGTTACGTACTACCCACACCAATACCATGCAAGCACAGCTTAATTTCTCCCCCGGAGTAAGTGTGTTTATACTGGAAAATGTCTCATTTAATGTCTCATTCGGTGTTTTCGGTTTCAAACTGCGTAATGAGAAGCAGACAGTTGATGGTGAGCCTATGGGCAATCGATTCACTTCAGGAGCAAACTTTCGTTTCAACATATTTAATATAAATTTCGGCATAGCGGCTCACATCTGACCGTGTTGTCTCACAGCTTTCTCGTTTCATCATGAGCAAGACCTTTACTTTAATGCTGCGTATGCTACTCGGAGCTGTTTGTTTTATAGCTCTTATGGCTGGCGGAGGATGTATACATAATGATCTTCCTTATCCGCGATTGCAGCAGAACATAACTGCTATAGAGCCTTCAGGAGCTCTTAAGGCTTCTGTAATCGATTCGGTTAATCTGACTGCTACAATATACCTGAATGAATATACCGACATACGGTCTGTCAATTTTAATGTGTATACTGTGACTCCCGGAGCTGTCTCTGACCCTGATTTGGCTATCGGAGCACATGATATGTCAAAACCGCTGGTTGTTACACTGAGCCGTTATCAGGATTATCAATGGGTAGTGACGGCTGAACAGACTATCGAGCGTTATTTTACGATTTCAGGTCAGATAGGTGAGACAGTTATTGATGCTACAGGTCATCGTATTATAGTACGTGTGCCGTCAACAGCTGATCTTACTGCCCTTGAACTGACTTCAGTCAAACTGGCTCCTGTCGGTATATCCTCTATGTCGCCGGCTCTTGAACCGGGTATTATTGACCTTTCTCATCCGCTTAACGTTGAGGTGACCTGTTGGGGACGTGCTGAGGAGTGGACAATTTATGCTGAAAAAGCTGAACTGGCTGTTACAACGACTTCTGTAGATGCTTGGTCGCAGGTAGTCTGGGCTTATGGTGATGGTCCGGCCGATGTAGCCAATACTTTCCGTTATCGTCAGGCTGACAGCGAGGAATGGATTATGGTCTCTGCTTCCGATGTGCATCAGACTCAGGGCGCCTTCTCAGCATGTATAGCTCATCTTGAACCTATGACACGTTACGTAGTTCAGGCAGTTTCCGGTAGTGATTTCGGTAATGAAATTGAAGTTACTACCGATGCGACAAGAATATTGCCTGACGGTTCGTTTGACCAATGGTGGCTTAACGGTAAGGTATGGTGTCCATGGGATGAATTTGGTGAACGTTTCTGGGATACCGGCAATACAGGTGCTGCTACCTTAGGCCAAAGCAATGTCCAGCCTACCGACCAGACTGTTGACGGTACCGGACAGGCTGCTATGCTTGAAACAAGATTTGTGGGTCTGTTCGGCATCGGCAAACTGGCCGCCGGGTCAATTTATACCGGTGCTTTCCAGAAAGTAGACGGTACGAATGGTATTCTTGATTTCGGACGTCCGTGGACTCAGCGTCCTACAAGACTACGTGGCTATTATTGGTATAAGACTGCTCCGATAGATTACACTTCGTCAGAGTTGACAGATCTGAAAGGACGTCCCGACACATGTCACATCTATGTGGCTCTTACTGACTGGACAGCCCCATTCGAGATACGTACTAATCCTAAAAATCGTAATCTGTTTGACCCCGCTTCTTCTTCGGTTATAGCTTATGGAGAACTGGTTGACGGTAGTGATACTGATGGTTATCGTGAGTTTGTAATTGATCTGGATTATCGTTCTACATCGCGTGTTCCCACTTATCTTCAGATAACGTGCGCTGCTTCCAAATACGGTGATTACTTTACCGGTGGTACCGGAGCAGTATTGTATGTGGACCAATTTAGTTTTGATTACGATTACTGATATAGTGACAGATTAGTTTTTAGAAAGGAAATCATTTTTGATATAGTTGCCTGACTTTGGCGCTTTGTTGTGTCGAAGTCAGGCAACATTTTTAATATTAAGCGGATGCCAAATTAAATAATAGAAAAATTATGAAAGGTAAAACCGGATTTTCGTTTAGGGCGCGTGTACGTTCGTTCGGGTATGCGTGGCAGGGTATAAAGACTTTGGTAGTAAATGAACATAACGCACGTATACATCTCTTTGCTACGATATGTGTCGTAGGAGTTGGATTACTGCTTAAGTTATCTACTCTTGAATGGGCCGTAGTAGCTCTGTGTATCGGAGGGGTGTTTATGGCTGAAGCACTTAATTCGGCGGTGGAGGCTCTTTGTGATAAGGTATCTCCTGATTACGATCCCTTGATAGGTAAAGCTAAGGATTTGGCTGCCGGGGCAGTATTGCTTTTTGTGTGTGGAGCGGCTGTGGCCGGGTTATGTGTATTTGTTCCTAAACTTTTAGCATTGCTATAATATGTGCAAGTATAAGTTAAATTATTTTTTTATGGATCATTTCTGGCGTTACATTCTATGTGTGTTGCTATGTACAAGCATACAGTTGACGGCTTTAGCTGATGAAAGCCGGTTTGAACGTAGTCATTCACAGAAAATCGTAGGTTATACTACTGATGTACTTTTAGTGGGAATGCCTTTAGCCGCTTTGACAGGTGTGCTTATTGAACATGACTGGCAAGGGCTTGTACAAGGATCATACACGGCTGCCCTGACAGGGGGAGTTACCTTATTACTTAAATATACTGTTAAGGAAGAACGACCGGACTATAGCAACTTTCATTCTTTTCCCTCAGGACATGCTGCCACAACATTCGCTACAGCAGCTTTCATACAGCGTCGTTACGGATGGAAACTTGGAGTTCCTGCGTATGTATTGGCAACTTATACAGGGTGGGGACGTGTTTTTGCTAAGAAACATCATTGGTGGGATGTTGTAGCCGGAGCTGCTATCGGTACAGGAAGCGCTTATCTATTTACGCGTCCTTGGGCAGCCGAACATAAGGTTAGTATTACTCCTATGAGTATAACTGATCCTGTAACAGAAACACCATTCTTTGGATTATCTGCTTCTTTTACCCTTTGAGAATAAGAGATAGGTAAGAAGTGTAAAGTGTACACTAATGCTTTTACAAATAGAAACAGTTTTTAACATTTATTGATTACATTAAAAATCAATTATTTATTTGTAGATTTTGCTTAAAAAACAATTTTTGTGCGAACAATACTTGCACAGAGCGAAAAACGGTTGTAACTTTGCAAACGCAAAACGGAAATGACCCCCTTCCGAGGGGGAGCAAAACCGGGTAGCAAAGAGAACATTGACAACGATGCCACAAGACAACAGAGACAGAGACAAGGTAAACGTCCTCAGCTCTTTAGATGACGGAGTCAGACTCCGCATCGGAGTGAAGAGCATGGGGAAGTACACGGAACATGAGTCTCGTCAGTCCTTAAATAAGTCACAATAAAGCGCCGGGATTTATCCCGGAGTCTGTGCCACGAAGACAAACAAAACTGAAAAAGAATAGAGCAATCTATATACATACAGCGAAGAGTTTGATCCTGGCTCAGGATGAACGCTAGCGGCAGGCTTAACACATGCAAGTCGAGCGGCAGCAGGGGGGAGGTTTCGGCCTTCCCCGCTGGCGAGCGGCGCACGGGTGAGTAACACGTATGCAACCTGCCCCTGTCAGGGGGACAACCCGGCGAAAGCCGGGCTAATCCCGCGTATATCCCCCGGGGGCATCCCCGGGGGAGGAAAGACGCGAGTCGGACAGGGATGGGCATGCGGCGCATTAGGTAGTCGGCGGTGTAACGGACCACCGAGCCTGCGATGCGTAGGGGTTCTGAGAGGAAGGCCCCCCACACTGGTACTGAGACACGGACCAGACTCCTACGGGAGGCAGCAGTGAGGAATATTGGTCAATGGCCGGGAGGCTGAACCAGCCAAGTCGCGTGAGGGAAGAATGTCCTATGGATTGTAAACCTCTTTTGTCGGGGAGCAAA
>CAMWKC010000162.1 GCA_947174735.1 uncultured Porphyromonadaceae bacterium | reverse complement strand
TTATAAGACTTATGCTACTTATAAGACTTATAAATCTTATTTTTTTGATGTGGCAGGCGCTGAGTGTGTCTTGCGTTCGGCGGCTTCAACGAAATAGACGGAGACAAGCATCATAACGATAGCAAGCATCTGCCACCATGAGAAGTGGTCCTGACCGAGTATGTAGCTGGCTATAGTGGCTACTATAAGTATTACATCGCCATAGAGAGCTACCACAGTGGCGGGAAGATTTTTCAGGCCTATGTCCTGAAGCAAATAGCTGATAAAGGAGGGGAAGAAAATAACGAAGCCTAAAATCAGCATCGGTGTGGAGAACAGACCCTGTGTAAATACCTTTGCGTCCCAGCCGGTTATAAGTACAGCAACAACAGCGGCAGCAGCTCCGCCGAAGAATGTCCACATTGATACGGTGCTATTGTCAAGACGCTTCAAAAATACTTTCTGTGCCACCAGATAACCGGCATAAAGTACCGATGACAGCAGACAGTACATATTACCCTTGAAAGGGTCACTGGCCACATCGCTATGGTGGCCGGTGAGGATACACAATAGCGCACCGCCGAAACCAAGCAGAAGGCCGACTACCTTCCACACCGTAGCCCGTTCAGTGTGCATTATCAGACAAATAATAAACACCCATGCTGGCTGAAGGCTGATAAATATTGACGACGATATAGGCGTGGTGTATGTAAGACCCTCGAGCAGCGCCCACATATAGCCGTAGACCATCACAATGCCTATGACAAAGAGCCACAGACGGTCACGTACCGAGGCTTTAGGACGCGAAGGGTCACGGCGGTCCATATACACGCCCCACAGAAAGAACAGGATTGTGCCTCCCGCAAGACGTAGCAGCACACCGGTAATAGGACCCATCCATGTAGGTAGCAGATAACGCAGAGCGTTCTCGTTAAGACCGGAAAAGATTTTGGCAATGCCCATAGCGACATTGCCTTTAAGCTTTGATTTCATAATTTTGATATATGTTCTTCCCGACGGCTCTTTTCCGGGCCGTCTTTATTGTCGTATCAGAGCAGTGAACTGAGATCCATACTCAGATTGAGCATTACCGAAGAACCGCCCTTATGCGGCATAGCATACGCTACACCAAGGCCGAAACTGCGTACATTCAGTCCGAGACCGGCCGAAAAGCCGCACAAGAAGTTACGCTGATAGGTAGACATATCAGTACGCATCTTATAATCATAACCTAAGCTTAGATAAAAACGCTCAGTGGGCCGGTACTGCAGACCGAACACCAGGTGACGGAACAGATTGCGTGCGAATCCCGATTTAGGCTGCATATCGTCTTCGGCACCCTGCTCGTGCTGATAGGAAGTAAGATTCCATTTCGTGAGATGCCGAGCCGTAATAGCAAGACTGAAAGGCGAACTGCCAAGCCCCTGCATATAGCCTAACTGTACATCAAAAGGCAGACGGTCGTAAGTTTCGTTAAAGCGCTTCAACTGACCACCCATATTACGCAGCACCACAGCAAACGACAGGTCATTGTCAGGATTATAATAGTCGATACCCAAATCAACAGCCATAGCAAAAGCTGTGTACTGTTCATAATTGCTATAAGCCATTTTCAGATTAATACCGCCTCTCAGACGATCGTTGAAATCGTGAGAATAAGTACCCTCAGCCACTATATCCTGCGGAGTGAACGTACCGCTTACACTGCCGTCAGGCTCATAAGCGGTCATCGAACCGTAACCGAGATAGCGTATACCTACAGCCCATGCGCCACGTTCACCGGCTTCCATACCGTAACGGGCACCGGCGAAGTTGGCCGAACCGAGCCAGTGCATATAACTCAGTGCTACCTGTGAACCTATCTCAGGACCTAACAGAGCCGGATTCTGATCACTGAGCATGACATCGGCGTCGACAAGGGCTATGGCGGCGCCACCGAGTCCGAACGATTGAGCCGAACCCGGAACATCGAGAAAATTATAAGCCGAAGA
Source organism: uncultured Porphyromonadaceae bacterium (assembly GCA_947174735.1). Classification (GTDB taxonomy): domain Bacteria; phylum Bacteroidota; class Bacteroidia; order Bacteroidales; family Muribaculaceae; genus Lepagella. The sequence continues at coordinate 3,602 of CAMWKC010000162.1, read as the reverse complement.
CCCTTCCTGAGCCTTAGCCGGAGCAACATGCAGCCATAGAGCCGCGACTGCAAAGAGCCACAGCTTTCGCACTATCGACGCCATATAACGGATATGATTACGATTCTTATCTTTCACACCTAATTAACGCTTCGTCAGTAGTTCTATTATACAACACGGAAAATTACCCTCACCGGACCTTATAAAGATGAAATGCTAAAAAAAGTAAAACAAACTTAATATTAAGGTAATAATGCTATATGATACTTGCAGCATTCAGGCGGAGAGATTATATTTGCATCATAATTATCACTTAATCATGTTTCGACATTTTCTATTTCTGATATTCACTATCTTTCCTACCATGCTCTACTCACAGACAGTACGAGTATGTAATGGTGTACATACCGACGGTTGCCGGAGTTTTGTAGAAGTGTACGAATATGATTATGTGGAGCATAAACCTGAATTTCCGGGTGGTAGTACCGAACTTGTGGACTTCATCAACAAGCAACGTCGTTATCCGGCCCAGGCTTATCACAACGGTATCGAAGGCCGGGTACTCTGTGCCTTTATTATCAACACAGATGGTACTGTATCTAATGTATCGGTGCTTAAAGGTGTCGAAGTGTCACTTAATCAAGAAGCAGTACGTATTATCTCGGCTATGCCGGCCTGGACACCAGGCAGCATTGACGGACGTTCAGTACCTGTACGGGTCATTTGGCCTGTACCTTTCAGGAAATAGACAGCTTTTTTATACAGATACTTTTAACAGTTTGATTTTTAGCAAAGAAGAGACCATCCGTGAGGACGGTCTCTTCTTTCTGTTTCCTATCTGTCAATTGTAATTAGCCTACGAGAGTAGCTATAAGATCCTCATCATCAGTGGTAAGTACAATTTTACCTTCACGTGCCAGCCAACCGTAGGCTGCCATAAGTTCGTCTTTTCTCAGCTTAGTTGCTTTCTTCACTGCTTTGAGACCAAGTGTATGTGTACTGCTGCTCTCAAGGGCTCTGTATACCTCGCCGGCCCATGTGCCGATTGATTCTACGTTCATGTTTTTTTACCTTAAAATTAATTTGTATTGTACTTTATTTTCCTAAAACCCTGCAAAATTAGCAAAAATTTCCCAAACTGCCAATTTTCTTTTCGCAAGGTCCGACATCGACGTCTGTAACACGCAACATACCAATGTCTATCTTTTTAACAACCGACACCCCTGTTTGGTTAGCTGTAAAGTCTGAGGGAGGTCAATTAACGACGGCTGAACAGAGAACGTTGTCAGTTCGTTTAGTTTTTGTTAATTTTGCAATCATGTCAAAAAAGTCAGCAAAGCAGACCCTGCCTCCGCGCCGTGGCCGTGTGATACGCAACACCGGTTCGGCCTACACCGTACGCCTCGACAGCAACGGTGAGATGATCAACTGCCGTATCAAAGGCAACTTCCGTATCAAAGGTATACGCACTACCAATCCCGTAGCCGTAGGCGACATAGTGATGGTAAGCCATGCCGCCGATGATGCCGATTACATCACTGCGATAGAGCCACGTACCAATTATATCATACGGCGGGCTTCGAACCTCTCAAAAGAATCACACATACTGGCCTCGAATATCGACCGCGCCATACTTGTGGCCACTCTGCGCGAACCTATGACACCTACGACGTTCATCGACCGTTTTATGGCTACAGCAGAAGCCTACAATATACCGGCGGCTCTTGTACTAAACAAATGTGATATGTGGGATGAAGAAGACCGCGAGTTAGCTGAAGGCATACACTATCTGTACACTTCAATAGGATACCCTACCCTCTTTGTATCGGCTCTGTCAGGCGAAGGTCTCGAAAATCTGCGCGAACTCACCCGCGGACGGCTGTCACTGTTAGCAGGCAACAGCGGTGTAGGCAAATCATCGCTTATCAATGCATTGGTACCGGATGCCGACCTGCGCACAGGTGATATATCAGACATACACCACACCGGAATGCACACTACTACTTTCTCCGAAATGATTACACTCCCATACGGAGGTGAAATAATTGATATTCCCGGTGTAAAAGGATTCGGAACGATAGATTTCGAGCCAGACCAGGTCTCGCATTATTTCCCTGAGATATTTGCCACAGGCCGTGACTGCCGCTTCGGCAATTGCCGGCACACAGGAGAACCCGGATGTGCAGTTCTGCCGGCTGTTGAAGAACACCGTATAGCTCAAAGCCGTTATGCCTCTTACCTCTCTATTCTCGAAGAAGCCGAGGGAGGCGATGACAAATACCGAAAACCGTTCTGAATCTTGGCTTTGTCAGCTTTCAATAAGTATACGTTCCAGTTCAGGAGCACTAACCTTTACTCTAAGACGTCCGTCGCGGGCTACGGAGATATTGCCTGTCTCCTCACTGACTATTATACACACAGCATCTGTCATCTGACTCATACCCAAGGCAGCGCGGTGACGCAGACCTAAGTTTTTAGGAATGTTCATATCGTGGCTTACAGGTAAAATACACCCGGCAGCCGCCATACGTCCGTTAGCTATTATCAGGGCACCGTCATGAAGCGGCGAATTTTTAAAAAATATGTTCTCTATCAGACGCATATTTATGTCGGCGTCTATCTCGTCACCGGTGCGTTCATAGTCATTGAGCGGTACTTTGCGCTGTATCACAATCAGGGCACCGGTCTTTGATTTCGACATACTCATACAGGCATAGACTATAGCCATGATGTGTGAACGGTCTTTCTCTTCACTCTTATCGTGACGGAAAAGACGTCGGAAATGTCGCAGACTACCCTGCGAACCTATATCTATAAGGAAGCGCTTTATCTGGTCCTGAAAGATTATGACCAGCACTATAAGGCCGATACTCATAAACTTGTCGAGAATCGTACCTGTAAGGCGCATGTCGAATATCTCCGAGGCTACGACCCATATTACTATGAAGGCCAACACGCCATAGAAGAGACTTAGCGTACCGCTGCTCTTCATGAGGCGGTATAGATAATAAAGCAGCAGAGCTACTATAAGTATGTCAACTATATCTTTCAGTCCGAATTCAATCATGGCTGTCTGGTAATTGTAGAAAGAGGTACAGAAGAGTACATTTTTATGATTCCATATAATATGCAGTGATTATATAGCATGTATTTTTGAATCGCGCAGCAATTGCAATACACGTACAGTCTGTACGGCTTCAGCCACATCGTGTACACGTATTATATCGGCTCCGTGCATCAGCGCTATAGCGTCAAGTGCTATGGTTCCCGGCAGAGCTTCAGCCGGTGTAATACCAAGCGGCCGCCATATCATAGACTTGCGCGACAGACCGGCAAGCACCGGGCAACCGAGTCTGCGGAATTCTCCGAGACACGCCAGCAGACGGTAATTCTGTTCAACTGTCTTGGCAAAGCCAAAACCGGGGTCAATAATTATGTCAGCTACCCCGAGGCCACGCAACATGTCAGCTTTGAAAGCAAGGTCACGTATAACATCAGCTACGACATCATCATAGCGGGTGTGCTTCTGCATATCTGCCGGAGTACCGCGCATGTGCATAAGTACGTAAGCCACACGGAGCGCCGCTACAGTCTCCCCCATAGCAGGGTCAAGAGTGCAGCCG
>CAMWKC010000161.1 GCA_947174735.1 uncultured Porphyromonadaceae bacterium | reverse complement strand
ATAGGACCCGATATGTGGCGGTGTGAGCTTGACCTCCCCGGCGAGCCACGCAACTTCGACTATTGGTTTATAGTTAAAGCTCCTGACCGCGCCTGGCGTTTCGAATGGGGCGAACCTCATCATTTCCGCGCAGGTTCTGCTCTGTCGGAAGTCGAAATTTATGACGCATGGCAGGCTTTACCACAGGATAAACCTTTCTATTCGTCAGCATTTACCGACGCTATGCTGCGCCGTCCCCATCGTGATCAGCCCTTACTGTCACGTCCGGGCACTCTGAATATCCGCGTCTCCGCTCCTCTCATCGAGCCGGGACAGATATTGGCTATAGCAGGCGAAGGTAAGGCTCTGGGCAACTGGGATCCGCGTCAGGCCGTGCGTATGAATGACGCCAACTACCCCATTTGGGAAGCCAATATACCCCTCGCAGACCTCAAGGTACCTTTCGACTACAAATTTGTCGTACTCGACAAGAAGACTTTCGAACCTGTTAAGTGGGAAACTTCCGATAACCGTTCATACGGTATCATAACACCTAACCCTAACACTCAGGTAGTGGTAGACGGTCTACGCTTCGCCAACTGGAACGCCGACTGGAAAGGTGCAGGCACGGCAATACCTATCTTCTCGATACGTTCTGAAGAAGACTTCGGCGTAGGTGATTTCATCGATGTCAAGAAGATGGTTGACTGGTGTGCAAAAACAGGTCAGAAGGTACTTCAGGTTCTTCCTATTAACGATACTACCAAGAGTAATACTTGGGTTGACTCTTATCCTTATAGCGCAAACTCTACTTTCGCTCTTCATCCGATGTACATGCGTCTTGAGGCCGCAGGTAAACTGCGCGATCCCGAACGCCGCAAACATTTTGAGAACGAACGTCTCCGCCTCAACGCACTTCCTCAGATAGATTACGAAGAGGTAAACCGTGCCAAGCACGAATATCTCCATGAGCTTTACAAAGAGCAGGGCGAACAGACTGCCGCCAAGCCCGAATACCGTCGCTTCGTCGCTGACAACGAATACTGGCTGCGTCCTTACGCCGCATGGTCAGTACTACGCGACCAGTTCGGCACACCCGACAACAGTCAGTGGGGCGATTTCTCTTCATACAATAAAGAGGCTGTAGAAGAATACTGCCGTAACAACGCCGTTGAAATAGGTTATTATTACTTCCTCCAGTATCATCTTGACCGCCAGCTGCGCGAGGTGCGCGATTATGCCCACCACAACGGCGTGGTACTCAAAGGCGATATACCTATCGGTATAGGACGCTACAGCGTAGATGCATGGCAGAGTCCCGAATTGTTCAACATGGATATGCAGGCTGGCGCTCCACCGGATGATTTCTCTGTATTAGGTCAGAACTGGGGCTTCCCCACCTACAACTGGGATAACATGGCCCGTGACGGTTTCCAGTGGTGGAAACACCGTTTCAGTAAGATGGCTGAATATTTCGATGCCTACCGTATCGACCATATTCTTGGCTTCTTCCGTATATGGCAGATTCCTATTGATGACTTACACGGTCTGTTAGGCTTCTTCCACCCGGCACTACCCTTCTCGCCTGAGGAAATGCGCCATGATTACGACTTCTGGATTGATCCGGATGTGATGTGCCGTCCTTATGCGTTTGAATGGATGCTCGGTGACTTCTTCGACGAATATACCGACGAAGTCAAGAGCGTATATCTTGAATCGGAAGGTTTCGGTCGTTATCGCCTCAAACCTTTTGTAGATACCCAGGTTAAGATACGTGACCTTTTCAGCGGTATGGAACAGTCAGAGAAGAACAAGCGTATCTGTGAGGCCTTGATGGGACTGATTGACGATGTACTCTTTATCGAGGATCCCTATCAGAAAGGTCATTATCATCCGCGTATCTCGGCTCAGTTCAGCTATCAGTACCGTGCTCTTAATGACTATCAGAAGTGGTGTTTCAACCGCCTTTACAATGACTTCTTCTACCATCGTCATAATGACTTCTGGTATGGTAAAGCCATGTGGAAGCTTCCGCCGCTGCTCGACTCTACTACAATGCTCACCTGTGCCGAAGACCTCGGTATGATACCCGACTGCGTTCCCGAGGTAATGCGCCGTCTCGAAATCCTTGCTCTTGAGATACAGCGTATGCCTAAGAATCCGGAGCATGAATTCGGTCACACATGGTCTTATCCCTACTATTCCGTATGTACCACTTCTACCCATGATATGGCCGGCATACGTGCATGGTGGGAAAGTGACCACGCTATGGCTCAGAAGTTCTTCAACAATATGCTTCACGAACCCGGTGAAGCACCTTATTTCGCCGAACCCTGGATTTGCGATAAAATTGTCGACATGCACCTCAAATCGCCTTCGATGCTCTGCATACTTCCTCTGCAAGACTGGCTCTCAACTGACGCCGCACTGCGCCGTCAGGATCCACGCGAAGAACAGATTAACGTTCCCGCCAATCCTACCCACTACTGGCGCTACCGTATGCACCTCACCGTTGAACAGCTCCTCGCAGCCGACTCCTTCAACGCTTCTCTGCTCGACCAGATACAGGAATCGCACCGCTAATATCTGAATTTAGTTAATTTGTAGATAAATCAGAATAAAGGTACAATCGTTCGTGAACGATTGTACCTTTATTCTGATTTATCTACAAATTAACTTCATAACAACGGAGTCATATAGATCGGAAGGAATACAATGTCATCTTCAATCTTCAGATCTTTATCATGAATGAGATAAGAAGTGGAGAGATATTGTCCGTATTTGACCCTGCATTTACGCAGAGAAGTGAATGTATATCTGTCGCCGGACTTTACCTCAATCAGTGATATGTTATGTCTATTGGTAAGTCGGGACTTAGCGATAAGGAAATCTATTTCCATACGATTTTCAGCATCCTCATCATATTTAGAGAAAAAATATAATTTATGTCCAGATGCTTTGAGCATCTGTGCCACAATATTTTCAACCAGCATACCCTCATTAACTTCTAATTTTCCGAATATTAGTTTACGATATAGTTCTTTAATCTCAGTGCCATGCTCATCAAACGCCATAGAAATAAGCAGGCCTGTATCACCCATATAGCATTTCAAAGTAGTACGGTCCTCATTAAGTCGCAGACCAATGTTAGGAGCAGTAGAATTAAAGCAACAGTTTATAATTTTCGCATCAGACAACCAGAAAAAGGCATCAGAGTACTGACGCATTCTGGCGTGTTCTGACAGGGCAGACAAACGGAATTTCTTCTCATGACGTTGAAGTTGCGAGGGAATTTCATCAAAAATAGCAGTCACTCTTAATTCCTCTCCATTAGCAAATTTATGTATATCATTACGGTAAAGCTCTATTATGCGGCGTTTTATATAGTCTACCTCATCATAATCCCGAGTATGTATAAATTTTTCAACAGCTTGCGGCATTCCCCCTACAATCATATACTGGCGAAAATAATCAAGGGCCTGTCGGTGAAAAGTATCCCCCATTGGTTTTTTCTTTTCAAATTGCTTTCTGATAAACGGCATAAGCACCTCATTACCTATAGCCCAAAGAAACTCCTCAAAATCCATAGGATACATCTCAACACAGATTTCCTCCGAGGGTATAAGAATATCCTTTACGTGTCTCTTTATTGAGATTAGTGAGCCTGTTTCGATGTAATCATAGCGTCTGTCTTTAACTAAATGTTTGATAGCGGCCCGTGCACGCGGACAAAACTGCACCTCATCAAAAATAATAATAGATTTACGCACAACAAGACTCACATTATAGAAAAGCTGTAAACGCTCAAAGAGCTCATCAAGATCATGAAGATAATAATCGAAAAGCTCTCTTATCTCAGCCGGAGCTATACTGAAATCGATCATAATATAAGATTCATATTCTTTACGAGCAAATTCTTCTGCAATATAGCTTTTTCCAATACGACGTGCTCCCTCTATCAATATGGCTGTAGAGCCATTATCTTTACGCTTCCACTCAAGAAGCCGGGCATATACCTTTCGTTTCATTATCACGTTTCTTAAATTAATAGAACATTGTTTATACACATTTCTTAGATTAAGAATAATACAAATTTACGCATTTCTTAGATTAGTAGAAAGAAAAGTAATAAAAATTTAATTAGTGACACTAAGAACAGTATTTTCAGGTTTAGATAACACCAATAGTTTAGAACTCTGTGGCAGCGGGGTGCGTTGATATTAGGAGAAACACATATTGACAATGACATCTATTAGAACAAACCAACAATCTACACCGGTGTTGCTGCTGACCGGTTATCTTGGTAGCGGTAAGACTACCTTGCTGAACAGGATATTGAATAATAAGCGCGGTATACGTTTTGCGGTAATAGTGAATGACCTCGGTGAGGTCAATATCGATGCTGATTTGATACGCGAAGGAGGCATCGTAGGACAACAGGGGGATGATGACCTCGTAGCGCTGCAGAACGGCTGTATATGCTGTACACTGCGTGCAGATCTCATAAAGCAGATTTCACAGCTTATAGATACCGGCGATTTTGACTATATCGTTATCGAGGCTTCAGGTATATGCGAGCCGGAACCGATAGCACAGACTATATGCACTATGCAGGCTATGGCAGCCGGTGCACCGGGCGCACATGGCCCACGTCTTGACTGTATCGTCACTGTGGTTGATGCTCTGCGACTGAAAACCGACTTCGGTGGTGGCGACAATCTTACACGTAAGGATATAGATGAAGAGGATATTGAGAATCTTGTGATTCAGCAGATAGAGTTCTGCAATATTATTCTGCTCAATAAGATTTCGGAAGTCACACGTGAGGAAGCGGCACGTATACGCGCCGTGATACGTGCTTTGCAACCTAAAGCCGAAATTATCGAGTGTGATTATTGCGACGTTGATCTCGACCGTCTGCTCGATACTCATCTCTTTAACTTTGAACGCACCATTACTTCGGCTACATGGGTACAGGAAATAGAACGTCCTGTGACAGCCGAACAGGAGGCTGAGGCTCACAGTCACGAGCATGACCACCATGAACATCACCATGATCACGAACATCATGAGCATGGTGAGGAAGGCCATGTATGCGATGAACACTGCCATCATCACCATCATCATGAAGAAGGTGAAGCAGAGGAATACGGCATAGGTACATTCGTTTACTACCGTCGTGCTCCGTTTGATTTCGGACGCTTTGATGATTTCTGTGCCCGTCTGTGGCCTAAGAATATCATACGTAGCAAGGGTGTGGTCTATTTCAGCCATAACCGCGATATGTCATTACTCTTTGAACAAGCCGGAGTACAGAAGAATCTGACCGAAGCCGGCAAATGGTATGCTACAGCTCCGGAGGAAGACCGACGTATGCTTATGGAACAGGACCCTAATTTCGCACGCGACTGGGACCCTGTCTACGGCGACCGTATGATTAAATTGGTATTCATAGGACGCGACCTTGACCGTGAAGCTATCACTAAGGCGCTGGATGCCTGCTTGGTGAAGTAAAAAGCAACGAGCTATATATGTAGGAAGCCCTGTTTACGCTGGGCCAAGGCCCGCGGTAACACGGCTTCCGACAAGCTTACTT
>CAMWKC010000160.1 GCA_947174735.1 uncultured Porphyromonadaceae bacterium | reverse complement strand
AACGACCCCGAGATTACAAATCACGTGCTCTGGCCAACTGAGCTAAAGAGGCAATTCCTTTCAGTTTTCCACCCTCTCAGGTGGGCATCACCGAAATTCGACTGCAAAGTTAGCGCTTTTATTCACATTCACCAAATTTTTTTTGAAAAAAATTGTAGCAAAAGGTTAAATTTTTCTTACTCCACTGTCACCGACTTGGCGAGATTACGTGGCATATCAACATTCTTACGCTTGTTAATAGCTATATAATAAGACAATAGCTGCAAAGGTATGCTGGTGATGATAGGCGTCAGACACTCCGGTACCGCAGGCACTTCAAGCACATGATCGGCAAGCTCGCGTATTTCTTTATCGCCTTCGGTGACGATAGCGATGATACTGCCTTCGCGCGACTTCACCTGCTGCACGTTGTTGACAATCTTTTCATACAGATGGTCATTAGGCGCGATAATTACCGACGGCATCTCAGCATCAATGATAGCTATAGGACCGTGTTTCATCTCCGCAGCCGGATAACCTTCAGCATGTATATAACTTATCTCCTTGAGTTTTAACGCTCCTTCAAGTGCCACGGGATAACTGTAACCACGACCGAGATAAAGGAAATTACGGGCGTACGTATATATAAGCGAAAGGTGTTCTATCTGGGGAGCAAGTCCGAGCACCTTGGTGACAAGGTCAGGAATCCTGATTATATACTTTCCGAGTTCGGCTACCTGTTCGGGTGCAAGCGTACCACGCAACTGTCCTATCGCAGCCGCCAGCATAGTAAGTACCATAACCTGACCGGTAAAAGCCTTGGTTGAAGCCACTCCTATCTCAGGTCCTACATGTATATATGTGCCTGAATCTGTCTCACGCGGTATCGAAGACCCGACGACATTGCTCACACCATATACAAAAGCGCCCTGCTTACGTGCTATCTCCACGGCAGCCAACGTATCGGCGGTCTCACCGCTCTGCGATATGGCTATAACGATGTCGCGGTCATCAAGCACAGGATTGGAATAACGGAATTCACTGGCATATTCCACTTCAACAGGTATGCGTGTCATATCCTGAAGCAGATATTTGCCCAGCAGACCGGCATGCCACGAAGTGCCGCAGGCCACTATCACAATACGCTTGGCGTTAAGGAATTTTTCCTTGTTGTCAAGAATACCGTTGATAAGAATACGCTTACCGTCGTCTACCACACGGCCGCGTATGCAGTCACGCAGAGTATTAGGCTGCTCGAATATCTCTTTAAGCATGAAGTGAGGATAACCGCCCTTTTCAAGCTGCGATATACTCATCTCAAGAGTACGGATATCGATGTCACAATCCTTATTTTCAAGGTCAACGAGCTTCAGCGGCTCATCGCGTTTTATAACCGCCACTTCACCGTCTTTCAGATAAACAACATTTTTTGTGTACTCAACGATAGGTGTAGCATCGGAGGCAAGAAAAGTCTCTTTATCACCGATACCGATTACCAGCGGACTACTCTTGCGGGCAGCTATTATGGTATCAGGATGATCACGCTCTATGACAGCAATGGCGTAAGCACCGACAACCTGTTTGAGCGCTTCACGAACAGCATCGAGCAACGAACAGTCATTGTTTATCTTTATGTACTCTATCAACTGCACCAGCACCTCGGTGTCCGTCTCACTATGGAATGTGCAGCCATGCTGCTTCAGAGCATCTTTAAGCAGTTTGTAATTTTCTATGGTACCGTTATGTACCAGAGCTATGCGGCCGTCCTGACTGAAGTGAGGATGAGCATTGCTGTCACTGGGTTCGCCATGAGTAGCCCAGCGGGTATGGGCTATACCGGCCTTTGCGCGCAAGTCTTTGTCACGGCAATAGTCTTCGAGATTGCTGACTTTACCTTTAGCTTTATATAGATTAAGACGTCCGTCCGGAGCCACAAGAGCAATGCCTGCACTGTCATATCCACGGTATTCGAGACGATGCAAGCCCTTGACGAGCACGTCATAGACATTGCCGTCACCTATATATCCTACTATTCCACACATAATGGGTAAAAATCGTATTGTAAATATGTAATGTGATTCGTTTCTTTTGCATGATGTGGCGTAAAGGGGCTGAAAAGATAACGGAACAAAGTACCCCATTTTGACAACGTATCCCGACCGTATTATATTATACGATCGGGATAAAAAGATTGATTCGGCATTTGCTCCAGCTTCCGCGACAGCCCCGGGTGCCTGCAGGCCGGCGAGGGCTTCGTGTTTTTATGGTATAGATTCCAAGGCTGTGTTTCAGAGTGTTCCGCGTAATGTTTCGTTCACAATTCATAAGCAAATAGTTTCTCAAGCAGTTCTTCAGGTATTAGCATTTAAAGCAGAGGACAGACCTGCGACCGGAGTTATATGAAGCCTGTGTCGTTTGCAGTTCCGGACTTATCAGTCTGCATGCTTCGCCCTGTTCTACCTTCCGGACCATCGTGACTGTCGCGGTGAGTTTATGCCGGAGTATATTATATGTAAGGTTGGATGTGATTCTCTTATCGACACTGCAAAGTTAAGGACTGAGAACGGGTTTAGCAAATTTATCGGCCTTAATTTTTCTGCCGTTTTGTCAGCACATAGGGGGTAGGATTTACTATTTAATAGCACCAAAGCCGTTTTTACCCTGTTTTCAACCCCTGCTACTTTCATTATGTCAGATTTTACCCCTTTATACAAGCACACCCGTATGTTGTATAACATACGGTCCTCCCTCCATATAGCCGGCTATATGGAGGGAGGACCGTAAAGTTTCTGTTATGTTCTGTTTCAGGCTGAGCCTAACGCCTGAGTGTAGTGTGTCTATAGGTTTACTCCACCACAGTTCCGGTCGGAGTGGCTATAACTGCTGTATCTGTACCCTGGTCGTCAACTACGATACCGGCTACATCGGGATTAGTAACAATAACAGCCCAGTCAGGCGAAAGGAACCATTCATAACCGGCGTAATCGTTGATAAGAATTACGTTCTTATCACCTACCTGTTCCTTAGTGGATTTGGTTATCACATCAAAGAAAGGTGTAAGATACTGGTTACTCTCCTGCAGAGCCAGTATTTCGTCAGTAGCTTTTATAGCCTTAGGGTCATCGGTAGGAAGATTGTCGATAGTGTTCTGCAGAGCCTGTGCCTTCTTAGCGTATGCGCCGCAATATTCTATCATCACTGTGTAGTCGTCCTGGGTCAGTGTCTGGCCCTGGGCTATCTTCTCGGCCACCTGGGCCGCAGTCTCGTTACGGCCGCACGAAGCTGCAAACAGCAGACCTACGGCGACTACCATGAGTGTCAGTAACTTTTTCATATCTATTTTTTGGGATTAATGTTTTAGAGTTTATGGTTTTACAATACGTCAACTTCAAAATTCTTCGCCGAGCGGGTTAATTGCAGGTTCTTTAAGACGATAAAGTAATTCGTTCTTCAGCTCAGGGTCCTGCTGAAGTATGTCGCTGAGTTCCCAGTGGTGTCCGGCTTCCTCGCGCAACAGCGGTGAGGTAGCATCGACATGGGTAAGATTCCAAGTCAGCAACACGGTCTTTATTTTCAGAGCCTTGAGTTTACGCACCAGCATTTCGTGGTCAGCATCGCCGGTGATAAGTACTACGTAATCAAACTTACGGAAAGTAGCCAACTCGTAAGCTTCGAGAGCAAACCATACATCCACTCCCTTCTCGACCACCTCAACACGTCCGTCACGCTCCATCTCACGCAAATGCTTGTAATGGAACACGACGTCGTTCTCTATAAGAGTATCCTCAAACTTGCGCTCGTTATAGAGAAGATGTTTATCGTAGGCTTCCTTGACACGAAAACGGCCACGGAAATAATGGGCTTCGGTAATCTGACAATCGCTGGGGTGAATATGGTCTTCACGAGCCAGCCGGTTGGTAATGAAGTCAAACAACGAGCGCACTCTGATAATGGAGTTCTCAATAGCCTTGAGCGCACGGTTCACCTTGGCGTAATATCCGCCGTCGATGAATACTCCTATTGATATGTATCCAAGCATGAGAATAAGTCTTTATTTTAACCGGCGCGTGGCCGGGCCACGCTCAGAATAATCTTCTTTTTATTATATAAACCTTGACACAGCCGCGATAGTTCAAAAAATATGACAGTTAACAGAAATAAGAACAGACCGTATCCGGAGAGGACCGGTCTGTTCTTATGCTGTAAAATGTTTTACCTGAAACTCACGACCGGAGCAGGGTAAATCAGGCCAGACGACGCAGTATGTCGGTCAGCAGACGCCAGTATTTCTCAACCGAAGGTATATTAGCCTTCTCACCCGGAGAATGGATATCCTTCAGCGTCGGACCGAATGAAATCATATCAAGCGGACCAAGCTTCTCAAGGAACAGACCACACTCCAGACCGGCGTGAAGAGCCTCAACACGCGGACGCTCGCCGAAAAGCTGCTCAAACGATTCTTCAGCTACTTTGAGCACCTTTGAATCGGGATTAGGAGCCCAGCCTACGTATGCATCGTCATATTTAACTTCTGCACCGATTAAGCTGAAAAGAGCTTTGACACGGTCGGCGGTTTCGTCACGACGGCTATCGACAGACGAACGTACATGCACCGTAATAGCAAGACGACATTCACCGGCAGGTTTGACCGAAGCAAGGTTGCAGCTTGTTTCTACCAGACCCTCCACAGCATTGCTCATGCCCTGCACACCGTTAGGACAAGCAAACAGAGCACTTACCAGACGCTCTGAGTCACGCTTCACCATCACTTCAGCCGGAGCCTCCGCAGCAGCGGCACCGAAAGTGAAGTTGCTGCCTTCAGCCAGAAGATACTCGGCATGTATCATGTCGGAGAACTCAGTCACATACTTCTCGAAGTCAGCCTTTACTGTCTCTGGAACACCTACAGTAGCGTGTGCCTCACGCGGTATGGCATTGGCAAGACCGCCGCCGTCGATTTCAGCCAGACGCACCTCCCAGCGGGCAGAAGCCTCGAATAAGAAACGGTTCAGCTGACGGTTGGCGTTACCGCGGCCAAGATTTATCTCCATACCCGAATGTCCGCCTTTAAGGTGGTCTATACGCACTTCATACCATGCGAATCCGGCCGGAGCTGCCTCGCGTTCGTATGCCCATTCTGCAATAGCAACCTTACCGCCGGCGCAACCTATCACTAACTGGCCATGCTCCTCGCTGTCAAGATTAAGCAGAATATCACCTGTAACGAATCCCGGCTGCAGACCGTTGGCACCTATAAGTCCCTGTTCTTCATCAACTGTGAAGAGAGCCTGTATAGGACCGTGCACAAGAGTATCGTCAAGCAGTACGGCCATAGCGGAAGCACAACCCATACCGTTGTCAGCACCGAGAGTAGTGCCGTCGGCACGTACCCAATCGCCGTCGACGATTGTGGTGATAGGGTCATTCAGAAAATCGTGTACCTTGTCACCGCGTTTTTCTGCCACCATATCCTGATGGCCCTGAAGTATAACGGTCGGTGCATTCTCATGACCCGGAGTGGCAGGCTTGGTCATTACGACGGTACCTACGAAATCGGTTTTGCAGGGTATATTGTGACGTTCGGCCCAGTCGACAA
>CAMWKC010000159.1 GCA_947174735.1 uncultured Porphyromonadaceae bacterium | reverse complement strand
GCTGTGATTACTACCGTACTCCACCTTATCAGCGAAGACGGTATCTCGCCTAACAGTTCGCGTACTTTCTCCGAATGTAGTTCGTCATTCATGGCGGGCATATCCGAATTATCTGAGTTATCCGAGTTATCTGAATTATCCGAGTTATCCGAGTTATCTGATGGAGAGCTAAGAGCCTAACTCGAGCTGGTTTCTTACCAGACTGTAGTAGAGGCCTTTTTTCCGGTCAGAGTCTCGTGTGTACCAATCTCGGCGACACGGCCTTTGTCAAGCACGATTATCTGATCGGCGTTACGTACTGTTGAAAGTCGGTGGGCGACGACCACAACCGTACGGCCTCGGTAGAACTCACCGAGGTTGTCCGTTATGGCACGTTCGTTAACCGTATCAAGGGCGTTCGTAGCCTCGTCCAGAAAGATAAAGTCCGGATTACGGTACACCGCGCGTGCTATGAGTATGCGCTGCTGCTGGCCCCGGCTCAGTCCCGTGCCGTCTTTTCCTATCTTAGTCTCATAGCGCAGCGGCAGCGACATCACATAGTCATGTATGCAGGCTGTCCGTGCCGCTTTCTCAAGTCTGGGCATGTCAATGTCTCCGTCACCGACAGCGATGTTGCACGCCACCGACTCGGAGAATATGACACCGTCCTGCATCACGGCCCCGCAACGGCGGCGCCAGCTGCGCATACTGTAGGCGCCGATATTTCTCCCGGCCACGGTTATACTGCCCGAACGCACCGGATAATAACCTAACATCAGCTTTATCAGGGTGGTCTTGCCGCTGCCCGAAGCGCCCACTATGGCCGTCACCTTACCGGCCGGGATACTGAACGATATGTCACCGAGTGTATCTTCCGGCGCGTGAGGGTCATAGCGGAAACACACCCTGTCCAGCTCTATACTCCCTGCTCCGTTGAAATCCGCCTCCAGCAACCCTTCCCCACTGTCCTCGTCACGGCGTCCGTGTATCTCGTTGATACGCTCGAGCGAGATTGCCACATCCTGCAGGGAGTAGATGAAACCCATAATCTGTGCCGTCGGTGAGGCCAACTGACCGGTTATGTACTGCACGGCCAGCATGGCGCCCAGTGTCATCCGTCCGTCAATAACGGCTCCGGCTGCCAGAACGGTTATGAGGATATTCCTTATCTCACTGATGAACACCGAGCCGGCTTCCTGTATCTGCTGCAGCCGCAGCGCCTTCATCTGTACAGTGAACAGAGCCGCCTGCGTGTCCTCCCATTCCCAGCGCCTGCGCCGCTCGCAGTCCTGAAGCTTTATCTCCTGTGCCGAAGTGATAAACTGATAGGTACGGTTCTGGTTCACGGCCTGCTGCTCGAACAGCTCGTAGTCAAGTATTTTGCGGCGTCCTAAAAACGAAGCCGTCCACAGACCGTAGCACAGACTGCCGAGCACAAAGACACCGAAGATAAGAGGGTCGTAGACAAACAGTACTACTCCGAAGACCATCATACTCATTATACTGAAGAGTACACCGAGGGTCTGTCCGGTCAGAAAGGACTGTACCCGCGAATGGTCGCCCATACGCTGGAGCAGGTCTCCGGTCAGACGTGTGTCGAAGAACGACATCGGCAGTTTCAGCAGCTTGATAAGGAAATCGCTGACCAGCGATACATTGATACGCATCGATATATGCAGCAGCAGCCGGCGGCGTATGAAGTCCGTGACCGTACGTCCCGTCACCGTCATGAGTTCGCCGGCCAGTACCAGCCAGATAAAGGCTATATCCTTATGACGTATGCCCGTATCCACGATAAGCTGGGTGAGAAAAGGCATTATAAGCTGAAGCACACATCCTGTCAGAAGACCCAGAAAAATATGGAGAAAATATTTCCGGTATCTTGCGATATAACCGGTGAGAAAGCCGAAAGAACGTCGGCTGCTCCGTGTTTTTTTATTTTCCGCGACAATTTCGCCGAACTTCTGGTCAGGTTCGAAAAACATCGCTATGCCTGTCTCCGACTCTCCTGTCTTTCCGCTTATCCAGTGCGGAAGAAACTCGGCGGCTGTATAACTGACCGGTCCTTTCCCGGGATCTGCGACACGGTATCGCCGTCCGTTCCTGTCAATGCCGTAAAGTACCACAAAGTGATTCTGGTTCCAGTGCAGTACGGCAGGCAGCGGCATACGTCCGAGCTGTTCCGCGGATACGCGGGCCGCCACGCTGCGCAGTCCGATGGCGGCAGCCCCGTCACCAATCCCCTTCAGCGACACACCCTCGGCTGTGGCGTGGCACACCTCTTCGATCTGCTCCACTCCGCAACGCAGACCGAACCAGCGTGCCACCATGCACAGACACGCTACTCCGCACTGCATCGTGTCACGCTGACGTACGAAACTGATACGTTTCATTAACTTTAATTTATACCCAAACGTGAAGAATCGGGATTACGGATTTCTTTTTCACGATAACCACGGAATTTATAGCTCAGGTTTAATGAAAAATTACGTCTGTAATAATTATAATCGGAATCAAGATACTGGGTAGCTACTCTCATTGTCTGTACCGCATAAAGACTCTGTAGTATGTCGGTGGCTTGAAAATCAACTGTCACACGGTCTTTGAAAAAACTCCCGCACACACCGGCATTAAGTAACCATGCATGACCGTTTGTCCAGAGTCCTGCCAGAGAGGGAGTCTTATAAAAACCGGTAATATTAACTGAAATTCTGGGATTTTGCGAGAGCACGAAATTTGTGTAAGCTGTTATACGGAGCGCAAATTTACTTTTGTCGAAACTGATACCGTGCCAGTCATCGGATTTGAATCTTTCCCAGCTTCCGTTAACAGTAATATTGGAAGTAAAGAAATTGCCTGCATTTAAAGGCAGATTCAACATCAGATCCCATGTCGACGAGAAATCTATATTATAGGGCTGCGAGATACGTATCAGCGTTTCGGGCGATTGGTAGGTTTGGTTAAGATAGAAATTATTTACTCTGTAATATGTGGCTGACAGACTGTAACGGCTGTCGAACAGATACATCATATTGAGAGTATGGTAACGCACAGGTTTTAATAACGGATTGCCCAGACTCAGATTATATGGACTCGAATATATCGAATAGTTCTGACGCTGCCAGTAAGGAGGATATGTGCGATAAGAGGAATAGGCAGCCTGAAATATATGCTTTGTGCCAGGTATATACATAAGTGTTATTCTCGGCAATAACTGGTTATTAGTGTAATCACTTATACGGTATAACTCACCTGTAAGCGAAGTGTTGACAAATAGTTTGTTGGCAAAGAGATAACGATAAGCACCGAAGTAAAGTTTTCCTGTCTTTTCCCTGATATCAGACTCCCCGGATACACTTTCCATATTTTCCGATTCGGAGACACCGTGCAACGAATTGGTATTAATACCGAAGTCAAAGCTCGCACCGTACATAAGAGTCCAGTTATAATGACAGGGAGTGGTAAAATCGGTGTAGGCCCGCATCGTGACGACCTTCTGTCGCGCTTCGCTGTTAAGAGCTTCTGACGGGGTCGGCGTATTGTCATTATGTATTATCTGGCTATTATGTCTGTGGTAAGTTTTGTATTCCGCTCCCACTCTTATGCCTCCGGAATTATTATATACGATACCGGTCGAATTAAGTGACGAGTTACTGCGGGTAGTCGAAAGATATGTGCCTAACAGGGAATTATCAGTCCGCAGACCGGAGCTGCCTGATGGCGTAAACCGTCCGTAATAACTTATTTCTAACGAATTGCGACTGTTAAATTCATATCCTAACGAGGTATAGACGTTATGGGAAGGTGAAGTGCTTTCCGTTACTGCGGTATCACTTATCTCATATATTCCGTTAGTAACCTTATGACGTCCAAAAGACGTTTGTTTACTTATACTTTTTCCGGCATCAAAAGAATACATAGCGTTCAATACCAGCCGTGGCAGACCAGCGAAAAGAGAAATCCTGCCTCCTCCGGAAGTCTTATGTTGGCGTATACCGTAACCGCTGACCATACCGTTCAGTGAATATGCATCTGTTTTTTTAAGCACTAAATTAATAATCGCACTACGTGTCTGCCATTTCGGTGACGGATTATAGATTATCTCCACGTCTTTCAGCTGGCCGGCAGGAATACTTTTCAGATACTCAATAATCTGATTCTGGTCCATTCGCATAGGGTTACTGTTTATGTATATAACACTTCCCTGAGGTGCACCGGAAAGTGTCAGTGCATTCCCGTCCGATGAAATTAACAATGGCAGATGTTTAAGTACATCATGGACTGATGCCACAACCTGAGTATTCAGTATGTCATTGATATTATAATGTAACACTCCGTTTTTCTGAGTCAGTTGCGGACGGCGCCCTTTGATCACGAACTCATGCAGATCGGTCACTTGTTCCGATAACACCACGGTAGGCAATGAATCTGTATCCGTACGGTCTATAAAGAATTTACTTTCGACAGCGATAGTACTGTAACCTATGGAAGAGATATTAATATACCAGGCGGAGGAATCGGCTGTTTCTGTGTTAAATCTGCCTTCTCTGTCAGTAAGGCTGATGCTATATAAAGCTGAGTCAGGCAGAGTAAATACTGTACAGGAAGCTCCATAAACAGGTTGTTGTCCACTATTGATTACCCTACCGGAAATATTAAAACCGTAGATTTGTAATACACAGAATATATTTACAAAAAAAAATAAAATAAGCTGTAGCTTTAACATATCATATTATCTCGTTTAAGATTAATATTTTAGGGAAGTCTGAAAGTCTGGTGCAAATATACATCTCGGATCCGGGTAATCCCAATTTTCCTTTCCATAGGCTTTCATTACTTTTATTACACAGCGTCTTTTGTTTGAGATACACTTAGCTACAAAAGTACATTGGCTACATCCGCTTATCTCCCGGAAGTGTTCTTTCGACATGTTAAAAATATCCAAAGCTTTACTGGACTGCCATATCTGTTCGATTGTATTTTTGGTCAGATCACCTATTATAAATTCAGGATGCCAATATAATTGTTCACAAACAGACACCTTACCATCTGGAAGAATAAATATCTGATCCTTAAGTAATCCACAGCTACCTCCTTTAAAACAATCTTTTTCCGGTCCTGTACACTGATATTCCTGATCCGATACATCATGACTGAATATAATCTTAGCCTTAAAAAAACTTGGAAGTTTATTATTGATAAATTTCCCTATTTTAATAAGTTGTTCACGGTTACATTTAACTTCATCAAATCTTTCCGAAGAATAAAGAGAATATTCAGGTACACGTATCTCCCAATATTCAAGATTCTTTATTTCAGAAAGGAAGGCTGCTAATAATCGTAGATTTTTTTCGGTAGCTGTCAGTTTGGTAAGCACCGTATTTATTTGTATTTTATAACCAGCCTGATCCAGAAGTCTTATACCTTTAAGCACATGTTTAAGATACGGTCTCTTTGCTTTTATTAATATCGATAATACTTCATCTTCCATAGAGTCAAGTGAAATCTGAATCACATTCTTATAGCCTGTACTTAATAATTGTTTAATTATTATATCTGTAACGGGCATTTTAGTTGGAATAAAAGACGGTGATAGCTGAAGTTTTACCATA
>CAMWKC010000158.1 GCA_947174735.1 uncultured Porphyromonadaceae bacterium | reverse complement strand
TGGTTAGTCTGTGCGACAATAGTACCGACTGACTGTGAAGTGTCGCCACACGTGATTGTAAACAGCAGAACTATGATAATAAATAATCGGTTCATGAGTCGTTATATAAGGAGTAGAGAGTAAAGAGGTCAGAAAGCTTTAAGGAAATCTCTGAACGATAACCTACGATACTTCGGGCCAAGCACGACCGGTGCTAAGTCTCCGGTGTTCCATTTCGGAGCTTTAAGCTCAAGCTGTGCGTTATATATACGTTCACCTATAGTAGCCAGAATATCTATATCAGTAGAGTCATTGGCACGATTATACTCTACTGTAACACTGTCATCCACGGCTGAATCGATAGTAACTATAACATCTGCAAGCATGCCTTCACCGTCAGTGACAAAACCATAGCTGCATCCTTCTATTTCAGCTTCTTGCTTCGGAAGAATCAGAATCTGCTGAAAGTTATCGGTTACATACATATCAACCAATGAGGCCGTCTCAGTACCGAATTGACCGTAACCGGGAATATTAATACGTCCTAAAAGCAAACACTGAAGCGTAGAGACATCTACAGGCACCGGACTGTCAGCCACAGCATAAGTACTGTAAGTACGGTTCATCTTATTAATAGCCGACACACTGTCGGCATTAGCCTCAAGACGACCTACTTCACCTACAAACGGTGCACGTATCGATATCGAAACAGAACGATTACGCTCCATGTATATTCTGATATTAGGCGTAAGCGGCAGCCCTTCCATACGAAGCTTGCCGTTAAGCTCTACAGTCTCCCAGTCAGGATAACTGGCTACTATATTTTCTGTCAGATGTACAGCAGTTTCAGTATCAAGATTCATATAGCCTTCTGGAAGTTCACGAACTGAGACAGACATTGTGTACACACTGTCACATACCGTTTCCGGAAGAGCAGAGTCGATGATACTAACGATTTCCTCTTCCTCACTACCGGCAGGCTGAGGAAGTATATATTGAGCTTCCGCAGACTGATTCGCAAGCAATGTTATGCCTACAATTATATTGTATATTATATTTTTCACTTCAAAGTCACTCTCTGTCGCCTCGCGGCGTCATTTCTTATGATTTTCCGGATAAAAATATGTCTTGTGCTCAACTTTCTTTTTCAACAACGTATTTTCCGGGTCAAGTTCCAGAGCTTTCTCCCAATATACTAAGGCCTCAGCGGGTTCTTGACACATAAAGAGAATATCGCCGTAATGTTCATAAAGCTCGGCCGATGCTGACCCACGTTCTTCAGCTATCTCAATAGCTTTCTTCTGATACAAACGTGCTTCTTCAAAATGTCCTAACTTAAACTCTATCCATGCATACGTATCAATATAAGTATCGTTATCAGGACTTTGATCAAGTGCGTTACGACTCATTGCCGATGCACGTTCGAGGTCACCGCCCTCTTCAGTAAGAAAATAGGCATAGTTGTTAAGAGTCATCGGATTGTCAGGCATAAAATAAAGCGAATTGTCGTAAGCAACAAAAGCCTTCTCTTTCTCTCCTGAATTATAATAACTATCACCTAACATATTATAAAGAGTCGAAACACGAACAAGGTCATCATAATCAAGTCGATGACGCATTTCATTGTCTTCAAGCGTACTGTCACTGTAGACCTCAGGAGACACATCCTGTATAAGATCTATATATATGGAACGTGCCTTATCATGATAATCAGCCAGACTACAAGCGTTAGCATACAGTAACTGCAGGCCATCGGCAGGATGTTCTATATGACTCAGAGCGTCTTCGTAGGCTGAGATAGCAGCCTTCGGGTCATCATCAGACAAATAATAAGTCATCAGCTGCCCACGGTAAGTCTCTTCGTTAGGATTAAGATCAATAGCGTATGATATTTGCTCAATAGCATCACGCCAATTACCCTTAGCGGCACTGTAACGTGCTGCCAGGTCAAGTACAGCAGGTTCGTGCGGATGCTGACGTTCCAAAGCACTGAAGAGATAGTCACCGCGCTGAGTATCAGAATTGTCATGTATAAGAGTCTGAAGATACTCGGTAAGTATATGTAGTTTATCCTCAAGCTCAAAATCTTCCGAAAGCAAAGCGTCGTATATGGCGCTATCGTAAGCTACAGAATCTCCATGTTCTTTGTAGAATCCCGCCAATGTCATCTTAATAGCACCGTTATCAGGCTCAAGCTGTTCGGCACGACGATAATAGGTAAGTGCAGAGTCCGGTAATGCCAAAGCCTCGAACAGATTACCTTTAAGCATTAGGTAGTCAGGCATGACAGGTGATGAGTCGATAAGCGAATTAACTTCTCGAATAGCACCCGTAGTGTCATTGACAACCATAAGGTAATTAAGCTTCTTTATAGTCAGCTGGGTTGATTTACCTTCAAGGCGTTCGTATGTATTAAGAGCATTCAGAGCACTGTCTACCTGACCGATAGCCATATACGAATCAGCAAGATGTACCAGAAGAGCCGTTTTGCTTGGATTTAAATCGACAGTACGTTTAAATACTCTCACGGCCTCTTCAAGAGAATCGGTATTGGCAGCGACGTAGGCATAGAGAGACGACTCGAATATATCACCGGGATAACGGTCTATCAGCGCTCCCATGAGTGAGAATGAACGTTTCACTTCTGTCCGACTCTGAAGAGTATCGATTTTGATGATAAGACGTTTGGCACCGAAAGCATTAGCACCTTCTTCATAAGTAGGATCGATCTGATAAGCCTTACGGAAGTATTCGTATGCTTCGGCATTTTCACCAGCCGCGTTATGACGGGCACCCTCCATATAATAATAGCGGGCTTTCTGACGCTGTATGCTATGCGGTTCAGGCTGACTCACAGCGGTTGCTATCATAACGACCGTGAAAGACAGAACGCTGAGTAGAGTTTTAGGATTCACTGTTATTTATCAGGATTGGTTTGATTCGGGGAGGAGATATTTGTCAGTTTGTACCTGTATGGCCAAAAGAACCATCCTCACGCTTTGTACGGTCAAGTTCATGAACAGGTTCCCATTTAACATGGGAATACTGTGTGATTACCATCTGACAGATACGTTCGCCATCATTAACCACAAAATCTTCCTGACCGAGATTGATAAGTACTACCCCTATATCACCACGGTAGTCAGCGTCGACAGTACCGGGAGTATTAACAATACTCAAACCGTGTTTTAAAGCCAGACCTGAACGTGGACGTATCTGACATTCATATCCCTGAGGGAGCTGTATAGCTAACCCTGTGGGTATAAGAGCACGTTCCATTGGCTTAAGAGTTATCGGACCATCAGGAAGATAAGCGCGGACGTCCATACCGGCAGCTTCGAAAGTTGAATAGTCAGGCAGCGGATGATGACTCTTGTTTATAATCTTTACTTTTATTCTGTCCATAATTTTAATTTGTTATTAAGGGGTTGCAAACTATCAAAGCTTTTACCTGCATCTTAATAAAACGTGTACAGGGGCTTTTTATTCTAATATACTAACCCTTTGCAGAGACAATTAGTTTAATGACTTATATAAGTATCCCCGCCATACGATAAGTATGACGGGGATACTCTTTGACGGTTGCTTTGGCATGTAAAGCTTTATTAGCCTTCGCTGATAGCGTCGCTGGGGCAAACCTGAGCACAGCTACCGCAGCTGATGCAAGTATCAGGATCGATGTGATAGATTTCGCCCTCAGAGATAGCCTCTACGGGACATACAGGCTGGCAGGTGCCGCAAGCTATACAGTTGTCGCCAATTACGTAAGCCATAGTTGTATTCTTTTAAAGTTAATTAGTTGTTTAGATTTATTTAGCACAACAAATTTAGGGCTTTATTACGGTTTACCCAAACCATAAGGCCATTTTCAAGCATAATTTATACTGAGTCCAAATTAACTTCTTCCTAATAAATGTGTAATGAGTTTTTTTAATTAAATTTGTACATTCTGCTGCATATACTGATTGTGTACAGCGATAACTTAAATCCCATAGATTTCATGACAATAACACAATTTCCCCTGTTCTCAATTATTACCGTTACTTATAACGCTGCCGATACAGTCGGAGTGACAGTCGAATCAGTATGCAGCCAGACTTTCGGTGATTTTGAGCATATAATCATTGATGGTGCCTCAGCTGATAATACGATTCAGATAGCCCGTAATGCCGGCGATAAACGTCTGATAATTCACAGCGAGGCAGACAAGGGACTGTATGATGCCATGAACAAAGGACTCAGTATGGCCCGTGGACAATATGTGCTTTTCCTTAATGCCGGCGACACTTTTCATTCTCCACAGTCACTAAGCCACTATGCAGAAGCTGCACAGAACGATGCCGATATAATATATGCCGACACAGTACTTGTCGATACCAATGGTAATATCATAGGTCCACGCCATTTATCGGCACCGAAAGTATTGACACGCTCCTCTTTCTCTCATGGTATGCTGATTTGCCATCAAGCATTCATGGTACGTCGTTCTTTAGCACCGAAATATAACCTTGCTTATCGTTTCTCGGCCGATTATGACTGGACTATACGCTGTATCGAACGTACTGTACCACGTAAATGTATCAATCTTGAAAGTGTCGAAATCAACTATCTCTCCGAAGGCATTACCACGGCAAACCACCATGCTTCTCTACGTGAGCGTTTCAACATCATGTGCCATTACTATGGTACACCTCTTACGCTCTGGCGCCATATAGGCTTTCTGGGTCGGGCTGCCTCACGTAAACTCAACAAATCGGAGCTATCGGAGTAATCGGAATTATCGGATTCCTCAGAATTATCGGAGTTATCGGAATCGGAGCTATCAGAGCTATCGGAACAATCGGAGTTATCGGAATTATATCTGATAGTTCTGATAATTCTGATTGTTCCGATAGCTCCGATTCCGATAACTCTGATTACTCCGATTACTCCGACAGTTCGGAGAAATCCGATTACTCCGATAAAACAAAAGCGGCCCCCGATTGCTCGGAAGCCGCTTCTTCATAAGGTGGCAATTACCTACTCTCCCGCTTTCGCAGTACCATCGGCGTGATAAGGTTTAACTTCTCTGTTCGGAATGGGAAGAGGTGGAGCCCTTATGCTGTCATCACCTGAATCTCTTTCTTTGCTCCGCTATCTCTACCTGGAGCGAAGTGATAAGGCTGAGAAAGCGCGACAGGAGGAAGCTCACGGGCAGACTCCGTATATATACTCTCTCTCACCTACAGCGACGTCTCCAAAGACGCGCTCCGGTTCTTCGTAGTCGCAGACTCTAAACGTCTGCGTTTATTTTTTCTTTTTCTGATTTGTCGCTTTCGCTACGGAAAGTCTCGGGCAATTAGTACCGCTCGGCTCAGCGGATCACTCCGTGTACACCTGCGGCCTATCTACGTCGTCGTCTTCAACGGCCCTTTTATTGAAATCTTATCTTGGAGCCGGCTTCGTGCTTAGATGCTTTCAGCACTTATCCTGCCCAGACGCGGCTACCCGGCTGTGCTCCTCGGCGGAACAACCGGTGCACCGGAGGTCTGTCCAACACGGTCCTCTCGTACTAGTGTCGGTTCTCCTCAGATCTCTGCGCCCACAACAGATAGAGACCGAACTGTCTCACGACGTTCTGAACCCAGCTC
>CAMWKC010000157.1 GCA_947174735.1 uncultured Porphyromonadaceae bacterium | reverse complement strand
GCTACGTGATGACACAGGCGGTATGCGAGGATTAGGAAAGGTAGAGAAAGTCTTTCTTGATAATCCTACCCTAATGACCGTTCTTTCCGGTAATCAACCTAACATCGGCAATCTGCGTGAAACCTTCTTCTATAATCAGATGAGAGTAGACTATGACGTTACCGCTTCAAAGATTTCCGATTTTCGTATCGGCGATTACACATTTGAAATCGGCGGTAAGAATAAAGGTCAGAAACAAATCAAAGATGCCCAGCAAGGATACATTGTCAAAGATGATATCGAATACTGCTATGGCAATATAATACCCCTCTTCCTATTCGGCCTCACCTACTGAAATATTTTAATAACTACCACAGCATGAATTTTTTGTATGGTTTTAAAACCATTTAATTGTCTGCGATGTTATAAAGACAGAAAATCGTTTGAGATACTTGAGAAATCAACGGTTTTCGATTCATGATGTTAGGTTAGTTGAAAGTATTATGGAAAACACACAAGGCGCCAATCCGTGAGGACAGGCGCCTTGATTATTTTATTTTTACTAATTGCTACTGATAGTAGTTTTTACTTTATGACACGGGTTTTGCCGTCAATGATGTAGACACCTTTGGGAAGAAGTGTGGTATCAACCTCAGAGCTGAGGCCCCAGACAGTGCCGTCAAGACCTATAATACGGTTGTCAGCAAGCGGTGAAGCAGTAACCGAGCTTATGCCGGCACCACCGTCAGACTCCAGACGCCATACTTCAGCTGATTTGACTTTAACATCACCAGATGACCATAGAGCCACGCCGTCAGCATCAGTATCATTTGGGAACACACGTATTGAAGTCGCCCAACGGTCATTGATAAAAATATCAACTACCGAATGGTCTGCGTAAACATCAAGCGTCACCTCACCGCCTTCAAGTACGTTCTCCGGCAGAATAGCAGTGTATACACCATTGTAAAGATGACTGTCATTGCTGATACGGTTAAGAGTAGAGAAATCGGCTGTAAGCATACGGGTGGCGGGATTAAACGAAATCACTCCCTCACCATGTGCGTTACCGAACAGACTTACCCCGAACGGCGCCGATCCTGCTTCGAATGTAGCACGTACCTCAACAGCGCGACCTGATACAGCATCAAAAGCATGACGTTCGTTGAAAGACATCTCTCCTACCGATTGATTGGCAGAAGTAGAACGCATCTGCTTCAGACCTTCGTATGGACGTTGCACAAGATTGCCATTTGAGTCAAGACTCCATTCACGCGGCAGCGAATAAGTATGTGCCCAGCCAAGACGGTGATTAGTCTCACCGGGAAGTTTATCCGGCACAATACCAAGCACAATAGTCTTACCGTCGTGCTGATAGATAGTTGGAGAAAGCAAACCGTAACCATCTTCGCTTATCATCTCCACCATACGCGGTGCGGACGAATCGGAATCAGGCACGAAATGTCCCTGTGCGTCTATATCACCTGTCCAATAAAGAGTACGGACACCCTTGGAAGTATTGAGCGGAGTAGCGGTAAACAGCCAGCGGTCACCTATGCGTGTCACAGTCGGCATTTCCCAGAATACACCGCAGGTAGCAGCATCACTGCCTGTGAAGAAAGCATCACCGTCGTTGCTCCACGAACCTGAAGCGGCATTATAACGGTGCAGTGTCGTAGTACCCACACCGTTACGTGAACTGCCTACGATAATATAGGCATCATCTCCGTTACGGAAGAAATACGGATCGCGGAAGTCATCGCTAAGTCCTGAAGGACGTCCGTTGATTATCGGGTTAAGTGCGCTTTTATTCCAGTTAAGCAGACTCTCGTCTTCAGGAGTAGCCATAGCTATAGTAGCACGAGCATAATCGACTGCGGTATAGATAATGGCCGGTTTGCCGCCGCTAACAACATCGTCAGTAAAGACATTGCCTGACCAGCAACCTTTTATATCATAGTTTTCACCGGGAGCCACAGCTATAGACTCTTCCTGCCAATCGAAAAGGTTAGCCGAGCTTATATGTCCCCAATGTAGCCGGGCCATATATGGACCCTGCGGATTCTTCTGAAAAAATACATGATAACGACCGTCACTGTACGTCATGCCGTGAGTTTCATTAGTCCATCCGGCTGAAGGCATGCCGTGAAAGCGCGGACGCAGAAGATCATCAGCAAAGCGCGAGGCAGGCACTACAAAGTCAGCCTTGTTCTCGGCCTTCTGAGCGGTAATCCAGCTTTCATCTTTAGCCTCATCGAAGATAGTCAGGTCATCAAGCATACCTGAAAAAGAAGAAAGCCTGAAAGGACCGCTCTTCTTCTCCTGACGGTCGTAACCCATCAGTATATCGGTACCACCGATAGTAACCGTACCGTTACAACGGCTCTCTCCAACCAACTCACCATTGAGATAAAGACGTGCTTTATGGTCAGCCGAGTTAACAGTCAGAGCTATGTGACACCATTCGCCACGCGGCAGCACACGGTCAGCTTCGATAGTAAGCGGCCAGCCGCCGGCATAAAATTCCACACCCCACTTGCCGTGAATACCGAGCGAAAATTCAAATCCTGACTTAGTTTCCGTATCAAGACAGTCTACTATGGCCACACGTTCGGTAGTCTGCTGGTCAATACCGATAATAGGATATGCCTCGACAGCACACCAAAGTGACACTGTCAGATCACCTGCCTGATCAAGCACTTTATCAAGTTGTCCGTGTACGGTAGTAGTATAGCCGTCAAGACGAAGAGCCTGTCCGACAGCGCCGGCCACATTTTCAGGTACGAAATTTCCACCCACTTCACAGGCATTACCGCTTACAGTTTCGATAACAGTACCGTTTTTAAGGTCAAAAGGATAATGAGCCACAACAGCGGCCTGTACACTTCCGCCTGCAACGAGAGCTGCTAAAAGCGACAAAGAGGGGTAAAGATATTGTTTCATAGAGATGTTGATTACTAATTATTGTTTTGAATGTCTGGATATGTCTTCCAGACTGATATTACGCGGATAAACGAACGGAAGTCGATAACTATAAGAGCATGGTCCCGACCGACAGTCCTGAGGCTGTCACCGGGACCATGACGTCTGTACAGAGTAACGAAAAAAGTACCTGTTGTATTATCCTCTATGCGCTCAAAAAGTGTCGCTTACTTCAGATAATTAATAATATTAAGAGTAAGCTGCTCTACATTGTGCTGATAAGGATTGGTACCGGAGTTCTGATTCCATTCGTAAGCAGCGAAACCGTTAGCTATGCAGCGGCCGTGCTGACTGTTGGGATTGAAATCTACAAGACCGGCTACACAATGGTCACGTACATGACCCCATGTGGCGAGCACAAGCGAATTGGTTGTAACCTCGAAGTTCTTGATAACATCGGCATAACCGCCGTTGCCATAGAGGTTGCAGTCCCACATACAGTTGTGGTCTTCACGCTGACCGGGTCCGATAAGAGGCACAGTCAGATATCCGTAACCATTGGGATCTTCCAGAGTGATGTCCTTATAGATAGCGTGAGCTGTGCGGGCATAATAGCCCTGTGCCCCGTTATACTTGAAGTCAACACCGAGGACCGGATTAATTACCCATACATCGTCACCGCTACCGCCGTTACCGTTACCGAATATACTCGGAGCCATATTGTCAGGCACGATACCTAATGGCACTGTCAGCTGTGTAGCCATGTTGGAAAGATAGAGATTACCACCGGCGGCAGTATAAGCTTTAAGAGCAGCTATAGTTTCAGGCGAGCTGACACCGTCGGGAAGATTCTCCCAACCGTATGCCAGATCAACGCGATCTATCTCAATCCAAAGTACAGTATATTCTTCAGGGTCAAGAGAGGCTATCTGAGAAATAGTCACAAATTCAGCCTCAGGAAGTGTGGCAAACCACGCGGCTGCAGCACGCTCATCATCATCGGGAAGCTGCGAAGGTGAATCGGCCAGAAGCAGATAGGCAGCTTTGGTAGCTACTTTCTCTATTACTACGGCTGAGGCCGCTGTGGCTTTGGCGGTGTAGAAGTCATCATAGATAACCTCAACAGAATATACTAATTCCTCACCCATAGGCTGCTGCTTGAGCTCACAACTTGTGACAGCACCTTCAAACTGTGCTACCTGACTGCCGTTGCAGAGCACACGCACACCGGTGATACCGGCTGCCGAAGGCATAGTCCAGTGAAGTGTTACAGTACGCCCGGACACATCCGAACGGACACCGCTGGCTGCGGGAAGTTCTTCGAAGGGAACCGTGGCATCAACCGATACACCTTCCGATACATGATTGTCAGAATAGAGCACTTTAACAGTGTAAAGTACTGTCTGATCCATCGGCTGACCCTTTACAGAGTATGTTGTAGGCGTACCTTCAAGAGTGACAGCATTATGGAAGTCGCCGTCGCGCATCACACTTACTCCTGTTATGTCCTTTGCCGAAGGCAGAGACCATGTCAGAGTTACGACTCGGTTTTCAACCGATGCCTTGAGGTCGCGCACAGTCTCAAGACCACTCACTTCCTCGTAACCTCTGGGAGTGTAGTCAGAACATGCACCCAGCATCGAGAAGATTGCCATCACCAGTACGGCGAGGCTATATGATTTTATTTTTTTCATCGCTGTTTATTTGTATGAATCTGATGTTAGGTATGGATTACTTATACAAGTCACCGGCATTATCTACCTGATTTATAGGAATCGGGAAGTAAAGCTCATCTTCGCTCAGATTAGCACCTTCGTAGTATGAATGATGCTTGACCTCTGAAGCGTAATAGGCATTGACAACTTCGACGGCGTTACCCCAGCGCAGCAGGTCGAACCAGCGCAGACCCTCCATAGCGAGTTCCAGACGACGCTCCATACGCACTGCCTTGCGGGCATAGTTCTGGTCCCAGCCTGTAGCGGGATACTGACCTACGAAATAGCTGGCCACGTTGGGATTACAGTCTATCGGAGTGTACGACCCATCTACCGAACGGGCAGCTTTAGCGCGTACCTCGTTGATAAGCTGACGGGCCTCTTCAAGACCGGTGTTCTGCTCGATAAGAGCTTCGGCACGCATCAGCAGTACGTCAGCATAACGTATGAGCTGGAAGTTGAGTGAAGAAGCACCCCAAGGCACAATACCTTTCTCCACGTATGGAGAATCAGGTGAAGGATAAGGTTTCTTGCCTGAGTACTGTCCGTACATCTCAAGGTTACGACACCATTTCTCGTTGTACATGTAACTGCGCCAGTACATACCTATACGGCCTACTGTGAAGTCAAGACGCGGGTCAACGTTACCTTCGTAATCCACGCTGAGCACATCGACATCATTAAAGGTATCGAAGTAAGGCAGACCCTGTTCGTCGGTACGGAAGGCGTTAACAAGATTCTGCGAAGCTAAGTAGAAATCGTCACCGTTGCCGTAGAGGTTGCCTTCAGACCATGTACAGTTAAGACAGTTGTTGTAATTGTACTGGTTCGGTGTGTTGGCAGAAGAGAACTGTATGGCCATAACTGATTCGTACTGGTTATTCATCTCAGGCTTCGACATGTCAAGGAAGTTAGGATACAGTTCATACTGTCCGGAAGAGATGACATAACCGGCATACTGACCGGCTTCAGCCCAGTCGGATGTAAAGAGATCTACACGAGCCAGA
>CAMWKC010000156.1 GCA_947174735.1 uncultured Porphyromonadaceae bacterium | reverse complement strand
GGTCTATATTATATAAACAATTCGAAACGTCTTATCTTTCACTCATAAAATACCGGTAATTCTCTCAATCGGCCGCTATATCAAAGAGAAGACCGTGTATCAACCTCATACCTTCGGCTACGTCTTCCTGCCCTACAACAAGAGTTATAGTTGTTTCGGAAACACCGTCCGAAGCTGCATGTACTTTTATAGCTGAACGTTCAAGTGTGTTGATAAGTCGTGTACCAAGCCCGGGATAAGCTTTAAGGTCATCACCGACTACAGCAATAGTAGCCAGACGGTTATAACAATATATCTCACTTAGTGTACCGTCAGCAAGTTCAGGAGCATACTCCTCCTCAAGTACCTTGACAGCAAGGTCAGCATCAGTACCGCCGACAGCAAAAGAGAACGCCTCTTGTTGAGCCGGAGGTGACACCAACAATACACTTATACCATTCTTGGCAAGAGCGTTATATGTGCGCGAATTAATTTCAGCTACATTTGTTGTCAGTTCACCACGCAATATCACCAGACAGGTATCTTTGACTGATGAAATACCCGTAGCCATACGCCCGTCCGTACCTTTACGATCAGTTATAAGAGTACCGGGAGCAGCAGGATTAAATGTATTGAGTATTTTGATTGGTATGTTTTTATGAAATACCGGATATATCGTAGGCGGATAAATGACTTTGGCTCCGTATGAACAAAGTTCCATACTTTCTACAAACGACATGTGTGACAACACACGAGCTGTCGGTATCACACGTGGATCAGCTGTCATGAAACCGTCAACGTCAGTCCATATCTCAAGCAGTTCGGCATCAAGAGCCGCAGCTATAAGAGCGGCTGTGAAGTCACTGCCTCCACGACCGAGATTTGTTATCTGTCCGCTGTCACGGTCTGTTGATATAAAGCCCGGCACTATAGCATAACGGTAGCCGCCATGACCGAGTGCGGATTTTATACCCTGTTCGGTCAATGCCATATCAGCTATGCTGCGACCAAACCATACTTCGGTGCGTATGAAATCAAGCGAGTCGTAACGGCGTGCGTCTTCTATCATGGCTGCCACTATATGACTCGACATACGCTCACCGAAACTTACTATTGTATCAAGCGTATGCGCTGACAGATTAAGCAACAGATTGACACCATCATAGTTACGCTCCATTTCATCGAGCAGTCTGTCTACTTCAGCGGTCACACCTCTACGACGTGATTCAGGCACCACTCTTTCGATGATGTCGTGATGACGTCGGCGTATGCCTTCTATTTCTGCTTTATAGCCGGAGTCTCCCGAAGCGGCCTGACGTGCTGTAGCTATAAGCTTGTCGGTGAGACCACCCAGAGCAGATACCACAATTATGGCTTCGCCATTGATACCTTCGACTATCTTTTTTACATTTTCAAGGCTCTCGGCTGTTCCTACCGAGGTACCTCCGAATTTCAATACCTTCATACGCATTTTCTGCTTCTGTAGCGACACGGAACTCTGTAAAGTCTGATTACAGGCCGGTCCGGTAGCGTTGCAAGATGCAAAATTAACAATTTAACTTTATTCCGCCAACTCCGGCATCGCCTATATCCCCTTTTTGTCCTGTTTTCTGAAAGTATAGTTCACTTTTTTCAGTTTCTTTTGCCTATTTTCGCTACTTGGTTGCTAATTTTGCAGATATAATCTTTCGACTAAGGTACAGTTTCCTCTCACCCTATTAAAGTACATAGCCGGACAAACAAGTCAAACTGATAGAGCACTAATATAATAAAATGAAGACTGCTTTGATAACAGGTGTCACCGGACAGGATGGCTCCTACCTCTCCGAACTGCTGCTGGCTAAAGGCTATGATGTACACGGCACAATACGCCGCTCATCAGTCGACTTTCGCGAGCGCATAGCTCATCTTGAGGGCCACCCGCATTTTCATCTCCATTATGCCGACCTTACCGATTCGCTATCAATAATGCAGGTAGTACAGAAAGTACGCCCTGACGAAATCTATAATTTGGCAGCCCAAAGTCATGTACAGGTCAGCTTTGACTCACCCGAATTCACTGCCAATGTCGATGCCACAGGTGTGTTGCGTGTGCTCGAGGCTGTGCGTTTGTGCGGACTTACTGATTCGTGCCGTATTTATCAGGCTTCCACTTCCGAACTTTACGGCAAGGTAGAACAGGTACCACAAAACGAATTGACACCCTTTCACCCTTATTCACCCTACGCAGTAGCAAAACTTTACGGTTTCTGGATCGTAAAGGAATACCGTGAGGCTTACGGCATGTATGCCTGTTCAGGCATACTGTTCAATCATGAGAGTGAACGACGCGGAGAGACCTTCGTCACCCGAAAGATAACTTTAGCAGCCGCACGTATAGCACAGGGTAAACAGGAAAAACTGTTGTTAGGTAATCTGTCGTCTAAGCGAGACTGGGGATACGCCCGTGATTATGTCGAATGTATGTGGCTTATTTTACAACAGCCGAAACCGGATGATTATGTGATAGCCACAGGCGAACAACATTCCGTGCGCGAATTCTGTCTGTATGCTTTCCGCCGCGCAGGTATAGAGCTCAGATTTGAAGGCGAAGGTGAGAACGAAAAAGGCATAGACGTGCGCACCGGTAAGATACTTATCGAAGTATCACCCGATTTCTACCGTCCTACCGATGTAGTCAATCTGCTCGGAGACCCTTCGAAAGCGCGTCGAGAACTCGGTTGGAATCCTAAAAAGACATCTTTTGAGGAACTTGTCAATATTATGGTTGATTCAGACATGGCAAAGGTAGCTGCCGAACGGGCCGGTGAACAGGTACGTACCAACCTTGCCGAATATCTCGAAAAGGGTATCGTAAAGTAATCTTTATTCTTTCTTAGGCAGCAGTTTACCTGTCAGAGACTGCAAACGCAGTTTCATAACACCGAACACAGCTTCACCGAAAATTGAACTGTTCATTTTCGAAGTGCCTAACTGACGGTTGACAAATACAATCGGTATCTCTACCACTTTGTATTTGCTACGCCATGATTTAAATTTCATCTCTATCTGGAAAGCATAGCCCTTGAACTGTATGCTGTCCAGCCCGATATTTTCAAGCACACGCCGTCTGTAACATACAAATCCGGCAGTAGCGTCACGCAGCGGCATACGTGTCACAAAACGCACGTATGCCGATGCAAAATAAGACATCAGTACACGTCCCATAGGCCAGTTGACCACATTGACACCGCTGATATACCGTGAGCCGACACATACATCGGCACCACGGTCACGACATTCAGCGTATAAGCGCGGCAGGTCAGCCGGATTATGCGAAAAGTCGGCATCCATCTCTATCACATAATCATAACCGTGATTAAGTGCCCACCTGAAACCATGTATATAAGCTGTGCCGAGACCTAATTTTCCCGCACGACATTCAAGATGTACTCTATCGGAATACTGTTCTATTTTATTACGCACAGCATCGGCAGTACCGTCAGGCGAGCCATCGTCTATCACAAGCACGTCAAAACCTTCGGGTAACGCCATCACTGCGTCGATTATGTTTGAGATATTCTCTATCTCGTTATAAGTGGGAATGATTACTAATGCGTCGCTCATGGCGGATTGTATCAGAATATCACGTTGTACTTTTTCAGTACCTCAACCGGGTGATATGATTCTTTGGCGAAACGGAGTCCTTCGTCACCTGAGTCGTCCTCACGGTTGATATACTTTATTTCAGGATATGCCTCTGTCATGCTTCTGGCAAAAAGAGTGTTTATAGCCTCATAACTACCCGGCACCTGACGTGTGGCTTTTTCTATATGTATAAACAGTGTGTCGCCGCGACGATCTCCTATCGTAAAAGCACACACTTTGCCGTCGGCATAAAGCAGGGCACCCTCCATACCTTTATCACCATCAGCTATAGACTGTACCGTATTTCGCGTCAACTGGCGTTCCTCTATAGCCATAGGAGTATTGTCACCTTCAAGGTCGAATATATCCATAAATTTCATGGCCTCAACAGCATTAAGATTTGTCAGAGGTTCAAGATACCAGTCTGATACGCTATTCATAAACTGATTGACATGATTGCGCTTCTTCGAATAGCGTTTGCCCTTCAGCCAGGCAAGATCAGAAGCATCATAAAGATAATCACCCCAGTCAGTCAGAAGTTCGACTGCTTTAGGACGAAATGGCCGCAAAATTTCCAGACCTTCAGCCGGTATAGCAGACAGGACCAGAGGCATCTTATGACGTTCGCACCATGCCTTAAGCACACCTAAAGATTTTGACAGCGGTAAATGTCCTATCGGCAAAGCGAAAGCTTCACATGAAAGGTCATTTTCAACCATTCCCTTAATGAAAAGCGTATCCTCAATAATGCAGTATTCATAGTTAAAGTAGTCTACCCACATCAGCAGACCTCCGTAACTATAATCGGTGGTACGACCCGGCGCATGCTCCAGATAGGTCATTATAACAGCCATATCGGATTGGGTAACAGGTTTAAATTCCGGACATGGTCCTGTATAAGGTTCTATCCGTTCAAACTGTCCTGATAATTGACCGAATCTTTCGGCGAGTATATTTATATCGGGGACTGCCGTTAAAGCAGCTGTAGCGGTACTGTGTAAGATTGTGTTTTCCATAGTGTCGTCGTGTTGATATTTTTATTATAACAACACACGACATCTATGGTAAGTTTGAGCCTATCAGTCGCCCCGATAATATTGCTGAAGATAACAGCGAGCTATGAAGTCATGGTTTTCAGCTACAAGCCGATGTGCCTCTGCCCGGCGTTCTTCATCAGGATAATCACCCGGAAATACAGCGTCCGGCAACCAGTCTTCGCTCCATATACGCTCCAGCAGATCGTGTGGGCAACGTCCGCGTTCAGTCAGAAGTTCAATAGCATGTGTACGAGCGTAAGCGGAATCGTAACAGGGATTAAAGGGAGCAGCCACACAGCGAGCAATATCTTTGGCCAGTAACATTCCTTTCTGTCGGTTGACCATCAGTATAAAATCGTGTGCATCTTTCAATTGCGGTAAATGCTCCTCGCCTTCTGACCATCCTAACACATCAATAAAAAAACGATTCAGACTCTCGTAGTCGCTGAAAAAAGCTATGGTTTTGCCATCAGTAGCAGCTACAAATTTCTCATAGTAAGGATGTATTTTTTCTGCGTCCTCACCTTCAGCAACAGGTGTAGGCGATACAGGAGGCAATTTTCCTTCGAGTATGAGATATATCCATTCACGCAGATAGAGTGCTAATGGGCCGGTAGGATCTTCCATCATGGCCTGTTCCAGACGTTCGTATAGCTTCGGAAGATTGTCCTGGTCAGCAAGTCCTGGCTCAGCCATTATATGCGACAGGGTGAGAGCGAAAGCAGGAGTAAGGAGATAATTATGCATGAATAGCCAGTTAGCCAGCTTCAGTAGTCCCTGACCGTCGGCAGGATTATTGATTTCAAGTTCCTGATGTACACGATAGCCTTCCGGCTCCGGAGCGTCATCATAACGGGCCTCAAGTTCTCCGTACCATAAGTCAGCCACACGCTTTACAAGTTCACTGTCAGGTGAGAGCATACGCATTTTTTCATAGCTCATAGCTATAGCATACCATACTATGAAGCGTACGTCTTCACGGTTTAGTTCATAGTCTATATAC
>CAMWKC010000155.1 GCA_947174735.1 uncultured Porphyromonadaceae bacterium | reverse complement strand
TGATGTCGGCCCGTCAGACCGGCTTCGCTATGCTTTGCGAAGGTTCGGTACAGGAGGTTATGGACCTTGCAGCCGTAGCACATCTGTCATCAATCAAGAGCCGTGTACCGTTCGTCAATTTCTTCGACGGCTTCCGTACCTCACATGAGATTCAGAAAATCGAGGCTATAGATCAGAATGATTTAGCTCCGCTTATTGACAAGCAGGCTTTAGCTGAATTCCGTAGCCGTGCTCTTAATCCCGACGCACCCGTGGCACGCGGTATGGCTGAGAATCCTGATGTGTTCTTCCAGCACCGTGAGGCTTGCAACAAATATTATGAGGCCGTGCCCGGTGTAGTTGAAGAGTATATGAATGAACTCAGTAAGATTACCGGTCGTGAATATCATCTGTTTGATTACTATGGTGATCCGGAGGCTGAGCGCGTTATCATAGCTATGGGTTCTGTGACTCAGGCTATACAGGAGACTGTTGATTATCTTCGTGCTAAGGGTGAAAAGGTCGGTCTGGTAAGCGTGCATCTGTATCGTCCGTTCTCGGCACGCCATTTCCTTGCAGCCGTACCTAAGACCGCTAAGCGTATAGCTGTTCTTGACCGTACCAAAGAACCCGGTGCTAATGGTGAGCCGCTGTATCTTGACGTAAAGAACTGCTTCTACGGACAGGAAGATGCTCCGGTTATCGTAGGCGGCCGCTATGGTCTCAGCTCAAAAGACACCACACCTTCACAGATGCTGGCTGTATATGATAATCTCTCACTTCCCGAGCCTAAGAATCATTTCACCGTAGGTATCGTAGACGATGTAACGTTTACTTCGCTTCCTATGCTGCCTGAAATGCACCTTGGTGGTAAGAGCATATTTGCAGCTAAGTTCTACGGTCTCGGTGCCGATGGTACTGTAGGTGCAAACAAGAACTCAGTCAAGATTATCGGTGATAACACTGATAAGTACTGCCAGGCTTATTTTGCTTATGACTCTAAGAAGTCGGGTGGTTTCACTTGTTCACATCTCCGCTTCGGTGATGAACCTATCCGCTCCACATATCTGGTTAACACTCCCAATTTCGTGGCTTGCCATGTACAGGCTTATCTGCACATGTACGATGTGGCACGCGGTCTGCAGCAGGGCGGTACTTTCCTTCTTAACACTATATGGGAAGGTGAGGAACTGGCCAAGAATCTGCCTAACCGTGTGAAGCGTCAGCTTGCTATGGCTAATGCCAAGCTTTACTATATTAATGCTACCAAGATAGCTCAGGAAATCGGTCTTGGTAACCGTACCAATACCATTCTTCAGAGTGCTTTCTTCCGTATCACTGAGGTAATACCCGTAGAACTTGCTGTTGAACAGATGAAGAAGTTCATCGTCAAGAGCTACAGCAAGAAAGGTGAGAATGTTGTCAACATGAACTTTGCTGCCGTAGACCGCGGTAACGAGTATAAGGAACTTCCTGTAGATCCGGCATGGGCAACTCTTACCGATGAGGAGGCTCCTAAGTCAGATGCTCCTGAGTTTATCACTAATGTCGTGATGCCGATAAATGCTCAGGACGGTGACCTTCTGCCTGTAAGCGCGTTTGCTGATCGTGCCGACGGTACATGGCCGCAGGGTACAGCCCGCTATGAGAAGCGCGGTGTGGCGGCTTTCGTACCGGAGTGGAATCCTGCTAACTGTATACAGTGTAACAAGTGTGCATACGTATGTCCTCACGCTGCTATACGTCCTTTCCTCCTCAATGCTGAGGAAATGGCAGCTGCTCCTTTCGGCGAAGATAAGACTCTCAAGGCTATAGGTAAGGGATTTGACGGTTTGCGTTTTGCTCAGGAGGTTGATGTGCTCGACTGTCTTGGCTGCGGTAACTGTGCTGATGTCTGCCCGGGTATGCGTGGTAATAAGGCACTGAAGATGATGCCTCTTGAGGATGAACTTGACCAGCAGAAGAATTGGGATTATTGTGTAGAGCATGTTGCTTCCAAGCAGAATCTTGTTGATACTTCTCTCAATGTCAAGAACAGTCAGTTCGCAACTCCGATGTTCGAGTTCTCTGGTGCCTGCTCGGGTTGCGGTGAGACTCCATATCTGAAACTCATTACCCAGCTCTTTGGTGACCGTCAGATTGTAGCCAATGCTACAGGCTGTTCATCAATTTATTCAGGCTCAGTTCCTTCGACTCCTTACTGCACCAACGAACAGGGTCATGGCCCTGCATGGGCTAACTCACTGTTCGAGGACTTCTGCGAGTTTGGTCTTGGTATGCACATAGCATACGAGAAGATGCGTGCACGTCTTGAAGATACCTGCCGTCAGGCTGAGACATGCGACTGCTGCACTCCGGAGCTCAAGGCTGCTGCTAAAGCATGGATGGATGTTCGTGATGACGCCGCTAAGAGTCGTGAAGCCGGTGAGGCTCTCGTAGCAGAGGCTAAAAAGGGTGACTGTGATATCTGCAAGACTATCGTCAATCTGAGTCACTATCTCGTTAAGCGCAGCCAGTGGATTATCGGTGGTGACGGTGCAAGCTACGACATAGGCTTCGGTGGTCTTGATCATGTTATTGCATCGGGTAAAAATGTTAACATTCTCGTACTTGACACCGAGGTTTACTCTAACACCGGCGGTCAGTCTTCGAAATCTACTCCTATCGGCGCTATCGCTAAATTTGCCGCAGCCGGTAAACGTATCCGTAAGAAAGACCTTGGCATGATTGCCACTACTTATGGCTATGTTTATGTAGCACAGGTAGCTATGGGTGCTGACAACGCTCAGACACTGAAGGCTATCCGCGAAGCTGAGGCTTACGACGG
Source organism: uncultured Porphyromonadaceae bacterium (assembly GCA_947174735.1). GTDB lineage: Bacteria > Bacteroidota > Bacteroidia > Bacteroidales > Muribaculaceae > Lepagella. The sequence continues at coordinate 2,855 of CAMWKC010000155.1, read as the reverse complement.
TCCGTCGCTGGTAATCGCTTATTCACCCTGTATCAATCATGGTCTGAAAGCCGGTATGGGTCATAGCCAGGACGAAGAGAAGCGTGCTGTAGAGTGTGGTTACTGGCACTTGTGGCGTTACAATCCTGCACTTGAGAACGAGGGTAAGAATCCCTTCACTCTCGATAGCAAGGAACCGGATTGGAGCAAGTTTGCTGACTTCCTGAAGGGTGAGGTACGTTTTGCTTCTATCTTCAAGATGTGTCCTGATGAGGCAGAAGAACTTTTCAAAGCTGCTGAGGAGAACGCTCGCTGGCGCTTCTACAACTACAAGCGTCTTGCCGCTATGGACTGGAGCCGCGATCCTGAGATGACCGAGGAAGAGAAGAAACTCCGCAAGGAATAATTCTTTTACTAAATAGATACATTTCTGCATCGTATTCAATATGATGTAGAAACAGAACTGAGCATTGCGGGAATTAGCCATTCCCGTAATGCTCAGTTCTGTTTCTATCAATTATCCTTCTTGATAAAACCTTACGTGTTAGTATAGTCATAAAAATTTACTGTATCAGTTTCATAAAGGTATATTTACAGATTTCTCAAAAAGCTTTCATACAAATTCAAAGAATTTGATTAACTTTAAACAAGTTTTCGGAATTAATAACTACTTGTCAATCTCAAAGCCTTATATCACAGTTTTGGAGACGATTAATCGCATCCCTACAAGTAGTGTAATTTCAATTTTGTAACATACTAAAGACTTTTTTATGAAACTCGGATTAGGATTTTCACTTGTTCTGTTATTAGCAGTAGCGGGTATCGAGAATTGTATGGCTCTGACCGGAAAATGGCGCGGAGATATAAGCTTAGGCCCTACAAAGTTACCTCTTGTGTTTAATTTCAGTGAAACCTCCGAGGGTAATACTGAAGCTACAATGGATTCTCCGCAACAGAATGCTAAGGGTATTCCTTTAGAAGTAAAATTCTGTTCTCAGGATAGCATCAGTCTTGAATGTAAGATGATTGGTGCTTCATATCAGGGAAGAATTGAGAGTGATAAAATTGAAGGTACTTTCAGTCAGCGAGGTGTGAATCTTCCTCTTACTCTGACTCCTGAAGAAGATTTATCTGTACGTCGCCCGCAGACTCCACAGCCACCGTTTCCCTATATCGAGAAAGATATGGTATTCACTTCTTATGACGGTACGGAACTTGCCGGTACTCTGACTTTGCCGGATGCTACGCCGGGTAAGAAATTTCCGACAGTGGTGATGGTCACAGGAAGTGGTCCGCAGAATAGGGATGAAGAGATATTTGAGCATAGGCCATTTGCTGTGATTGCTGATTACTTAGCAAGAAATGGAATTGCCTCTTTTCGGTTCGATGATCGCGGTACAGCATTATCAAAAGGAAATTATTCTGAAGCGACAATAGAGACATTTAAAGGCGATGCTCGCAGTGCTTATAATTTTGTAAAAGGTTTACCAGAGACAGGTAAGACTGATATTTTAGGACATTCCGAGGGTGGCACATTGGCTGTTATGATAGCTGCTGAAGACAAGCCGGATTTTATTGTCTCTCTCGCCGGAATGGTGATTCCATCCAGAGAGACATTATTAGATCAGAATATTCATCTGCTCGATCAGTTAGGTATAAGCGGTAAGCAGAAAGAATCATCTGTAAAGCTTATAGAAAAGCTGTACGAAGAAGTTATCAAACAATATAATTCGGGAGTAAGCTCTCCTATAGATATAGACTCTATTTGTCGTGCGAACTCTCTTGAAGTACCTGCTATAGTGCTTGAATCGATAAAGCAGAACAATGTTAGCCGCACCGGTTATTTCGATAGCCTTGTAAGTCTTGACCCTACGCCGGCTTTAAAGAAAATCAAATGTCCTGTGTTAGCTATCAATGGTACAAAGGACATACAAGTTGATGCGAATAAGAATCTTGAAACCTTCAGAAATAATGTCAAGAATGTAGAGATTCAACGCATGGATGGTCTTAATCACCTTATGCAACACGCTGTGACAGGAGAAACTTCGGAATATAATGAAATTAAAGAAACCATTTCTCCCGAAGTCCTGTCTCTTATCTCAGCCTTTATCTTACGTCAGAAGTAGTGTCATCTACGCTTCTGTTGACAAGCCCTATGCCGAAGAAGACCATGAGAGTAGCACCGGCTTTTACCCAACCGAAGTTGCCGACGCCGAGGGTAACGGCTATGATGGCTGCAAAAACGGGCTGAAGGTAGTTGTACATACTGACTACAGTTGGCTTCAGCTGACGCTGCGCTACCGGAATAAGAAGATAGCCTATAAAAGTCGCAACTATAATGATGTAAGCTAATTCACCCCATATTTTCAGGTCAATTGCCGAGAAATCGGTTTTTAATATTGACGGTATACAAAAGGGTACGTATGTAAAGGTAGAGATGAAAAAGAGCCATTTCATCAGCGTGTAAGGAGAATATTTACGTATTATATCACTGAAAGCGACATAATAGACAGCAGCGCAGAACTGAGCGGCCATACAAAATAAATCTCCCATAAGCGGATTTGAGGCAATGGAGCTTTGAGGTGAGCTGGCTACCAGAAGTAACGCTCCGGCAAGGCCTATAATAACACCGGAGACTTTGAGCCACTTCATGCGGAAATGCAGAAATATGGCGGCAAGAATCATCGTAAAAACGGGAGTGAGGGAGCTCATTACCGATGAGTCGATAGGATTAGTCATTCCTACACCGATTATAAAGAGACCTTGATTGGCACTTATTATAAGCAGTGAAGCAGCGGCGAGGCGCAGCCAGTCACGTGAGTCTATTTTCTGACGTGTTTTTACAGACTCAGGCAGTATAAAAGAGAAAATAAAGA